>CANIZU010000070.1 GCA_947472115.1 Flavobacteriales bacterium
ACCCCAGTGGATGAATATTGGCCGGGTATGCCGTTTTCGGGGAATCGTTTTGTATTCACCCGTCGTTTGGGTGGCTCAGGGAATGCGGTGTTACAAGAGGATTTTTTCATGAGCGACCTCAAAGATTCGGTGTGGGGCAAGGCTTATTCGGCACCAGGTAATATCAATACCCCCGAAAATGAAGGAACGCTGAGCGTGAAAGCCGATGGTTCCGCGCTGTATTATACCCGTTGCAATCAGCCGGGTGGATTGGGAAGTTGTGATTTATATGTGAGTCAATTGGATGGAAAGGGTTGGCAGCGAGGCGACAATTTGGGTGCTCCAGTTAATGGCGGTGCATGGGATTGTCAGCCCGCAATTAGTGGCGATGGTCACACCTTGATTTTTGCGAGTAGCAGGGCGGGTGGTTATGGCGGTAAAGATTTGTGGGTGAGTTACTTAAATCAAGGAAAGTGGAGTGTTCCCAAAAATATGGGCGCTGCAATTAATACCCGCGAAGACGATGATGCTCCGTTTTTGCATTACGATGGTGCCACACTTTATTTTAGTAGTTTGGGTCATCCTGGCTACGGTGGTTCTGATATTTTTATGTCTAGATTGGGTGCGGATGGACTTTGGTCGACCCCGGAAAATTTGGGTTCAGGCTTAAATACACCCCAGGATGAATTTGGATTGTACATCGATGCGGGTGGAAAGAAGGGTTATTTTGCTAGCGATCGTCCGGGTGGATTTGGTCGTTTGGATATTTATCAATTTTTGGTACCAGAGAAGTTTATGCCAAAGGCGGTGACGTATGTTTCGGGTTTGGTGACGGATTCTAAGACGGGTTTGCCATTGAAAGCGCGGGTTCGTGTGGTGGAATTGAGTTCGGGCAAGGTGGTATTTACCGATAGTGTATCGGACTTTTTCATTCCATTGCAGGCGGGCGGAAACTATGCTTTGTTTGCTACGGTCAAGGGTTATATGCCTCGGAGTTTGAATTTTCAGCCATTGGCATCGGATTTAGATCATCCATTTAAGGTGGGCGCTCAGTTGACGCCGATTGATGCGAAGCAGGTGTTTGTATTGAATAATATTTTCTTTGATACGGATAAATTTGATCTGAAATCGGAGAGCAGAGAGGAGCTTGCGATTGTGGTTGATTTGATGAAAACGAATGCGGGTATGGTGATTGAAATCAGCGGACATACGGACAATCAGGGAGCAGCGGATTACAATGTGAAATTATCGGAGTCGAGGGCGAAATCGGTGGTGACGTATTTAGTGGCTGCGGGGGTTCCGGTAGCTCGACTGAAATTCAAAGGTTACGGAGCATCACAGCCTGCCGCGCCCAATGATACCGAGGCTAATCGTGCTTTAAACCGTCGCATCGAGATGGTAGTATTGAAGATGAAATAACGGTTTCTGTTTTTTCTGGGTTTGTGGATTCCAGCGTTTGGGGTTGGTCTGAAATTTCATCGAGGTTGGGCTGACCGGCCAGTATCCATGCAGTGTACCAGTAACTGGCAACAGCTACGATGGCTTGTTTCATTCGGATTTCCACCATGTGATCGAGTTGGGCCTCGTAGGATTTTACAAATTTTGGATGAATCTGTTTTTTGGTTTTGCCGTGTAGGTCGGTGCTGAGTTCGTATTTCTTGGTTTGGGGCCATTTTTGTGATAACGATTTTTCTGTTTGCAGGACGGCTGGTAGGTGGGCATGAGATTGCGAAACGCTATTCCAGATGGAATCAGCGGGTTGCTCTAGGAAATGACCGCTTTCGGTGAGGAGCAGATAGCTAGAGAGGCTGATTTCCGGGATTCGAGTTTCCCATAGGGCATGGATTCCGTGCTGATGGGTGAGTTGGCCGTCGTAGTTTTCAGTGGTGTGCAAGGGCACGTGTGCATCGGCCACGTAGTGGCCGATGTCGGCCGACATCCGAAGGATGGCGGCCAAGTTTTTCTCCTCAAATGCTTTGGTGAGTCGGTACAGCATAATCTGCACATGGTAAGGAACGATTCCGTATGCGAACAAGGTATCGGCGCTGAACTTTTCTACCGCTTGTTTCCAATATTTCGGCAGGGTATCGATGGGCAGCGCCTTCTCGTAATGGTCTAAATCTATGTAATGTCGACATGCCTCGGCGGTATCGGTATAACGGCGTTGGTCGGGGTCAACCGCATGGTCTGTAATAAATTGGATATTCTTTTTGTAGAATCCGAACAGGGGTTGTGGAAGCGCAAAAACTGCATGTTGGTTGATGGTTTTATGGCCAAGGAATCCCCATTGGGCTGCGGCTTTGTTTAATCCAGATTGCGGATGATTTATGACATTGGTTCCAATTGGGTTGTAGGCGTTTCCTTTATCTCTGATGTTGTGTTGTGGGGTTGGTTCCGAAAAATGCAATTCCAGAGGGATTGCATTGAAACCATCGCTAAAGGTGTCGCTGCAATAAGCAATGAAGCAAATCGCGAGCAGGATTTGATGTTTTAAGGATTTCATGGTGTGTCGTTCTTGGCTTTTTCACAGGGCTATTGTCACCATTGGACCGCGGTCCAATTACGATGTTATCGTTTATGCAATTCCCTCAGGTACAATTGAATGGTATTTTGAAGTCCGAGCATCAGGGCATCGCAGATGAGGGCGTGACCGATTGAAACTTCTTGCAAACCGGGAAGATTACGGGATAAATAATTAAGGTTGTTTAGATCAAGATCGTGGCCGGCATTGATTCCGAGTCCAGCATCTACAGCTGCTTGGGCAGTTTTTCTGTAAGGTTCAAGCGCTGATTCTGCGTTGTTAGGATTTTCTTCGTAGGCTTTGGCGTAGGCTTCGGTATAAAGTTCGATTCTGTCGGTGCCTGTTCGCTTTGCCGAAGGGATAAGTTCAGGGTTGGGGTCGAGGAAAATTGAGACGCGGGCCCCAGTTTTTTTAATTCGTTGTATAATTACCGAAAGCTCCGTTTCGTGGTTGATTGTGTCCCATCCGGCATTGGAGGTAATGGCATCTGGTGGGTCTGGAACCAAAGTGACTTGATGGGGTTTTACGGTTTCGATGAGTCGCAGGAAGTCTTCGCTAGGGTACCCTTCGATGTTGAATTCGGTGGTTACATTTTGTGCTAGTTGGATGACATCGGAGTAGCGGATATGTCGTTCATCGGGCCTAGGATGCACCGTAATTCCTTGCGCCCCAAATTGTTCGCACAGCAATGCCATTTGAAGTACATCAGGGTTGTTTCCACCGCGTGCATTTCTGAGAGTGGCAATTTTATTGATGTTTACGGAGAGTTTGGGCAGGTTCATTTCCAACATAGCGATACAAAAATACGGGGTTGATTGGGGAATTGGCTGTTGTTTTTGTGTAGGAATTCGGCCCGAAAGGCGGTTTGTACTTTGTGATTGCGGGCTTTGCGGTTTGTCTTATTCGATTTAGGGGTTGCTGCGTTTGATTTTTCGGTTGTGGCAATTGATTTTTTTGCTGAGTGGGTTTTGAATTTAAAGGAGTATTCGATGAGGCAGTTGGCGCCATAGCCTTGTCCGGAAAGGACATAATTGGCAATTTCGGTAGCGGTGGTGCTGGGTTGATGGTAGAGTGGGCTATTTGATTGATAGCAAAGGGTTTCAAAGGTTATTTTTAGGGGGCTGAAGGCTTTTCGGTGGGTGATGGAAATGGCGGCGAGCATCGCATTTTTGTATTTTGTGGGGTCGATTTGGGTTGTTTGGTCGGCATTGGGAATACTATACAGATATGTGTTTTGGGGAGGTTGATAGGATACATTTTGATTTGAGGGGTTAGTATTATTGAATGTAGATGCATGGTGCCAAATACTATTTTGTGGCAGGGGTGAACTTGTTGGGAGGTGTGAAATTTTCCCCTTTACCGCCCAGCCTTCGGCTGGGCGGTAAAGGGCGACAACCGTTGTGCGGCCCCGGAAACCATTGGAATTTTGGGATCGCCCCGAATTCAATCCCCCATATTCCATCCGGTAATCTAGTCCGTTGACGCCATTAAAATTATTGCCCTGATTGCTATTGCTCGGATTGATCTGCTGTCCGCTGGAATCAAATCCCCGAGAATGAATAAAATTGACTCCTGGGGAGGCCGAATAATGGGTCGCTGCATCATATTCCCAAGCAAGCGGATCGCTGTTGCGTCGGAGCTGCCAAAGCAGCTCCGACGACCACACCTTTGAATATTTTGCTGAAATTCCCAGCTGGTAAATTACACTTACGGGTTTTTCGCCGTTAGCATTATACCTCAAATTTTTACCAATTTCAGCCCCATACTTCACAGTATATTTAAAGTTTGGATTGCTGCTCAATGTCATACTGAGTCGTTGATGATTTCTTTGAAATTCATTAAATAGTCCTTGGGGCGGACGGAAATTCTGCTGAATATAATAATATCGCAGCGAGAGGTCGGCGTTTTTCCCCATCGGCTTCACGTATCCCAGAACGAATGCAATGGGGTAGAATGTAGATTGTAGCTCTCGGGATGTAAGAATTTTGGAATTGGTTTTCAACGACTGGCATTGCATTGCAACATTCATAAACCACATACCCCCAGATTTTTGGAAATGGGTACACCAGAATTGGGGGTAGTGGAATTTAGGCCCCGCGCGCAGCGCCGGGCCTAAATCAACCCAATCACTCACCGAATTCCATTCCCGTGAATAACGATAACCACTCCACGAAATGCCATACGTGCAACGATGCAAAGATTGATACTGCAGCGCCATCGTCCCCTGCCACTGTGTAGTGTTCCGAAACCACCGCAGCGCACTCTCCGTGCTAAACATCCCATCCGAAATCAAACTTTGAATCCCTCCCGATGAATCGGTTCTTGCAGATAGCCTGTCCTGTGACACAGCAATAATCATCTGTATTTTGCCCGTCATCTTTTTGCCATTACCAAAGCCCAATCGGGATCTGTTCGCGCCGCCAACGCCAAAATTAATAGCCATCGCCACCCCAGAATGTCCCCGATACTCATCAAAGCCGCGTTTCTCCGCTAAATCCCAATCCGGCGACTTCCTAGCCCACAACAACGGAGCACTCCAAAATCCCGAAAGTCCGCCTTGCACCAAACCCTGTCCCAACTGTAAATTATATTTGCCAAGTACCAATTTCTCGATGGCAAATCCCCGGCTTAATGGAATGTTTCCAATCCGCGCATGCCACTGTCGAAAGGGGAAATTACTCCATACGTCGCCGAATTCTCTTAGTGCTCTATTTGTCGTTGAGCCAATTGCCGCCCCCGACGGGGTCCCCAATCCAATCCCGTTTTGTAAGCCCTTCAATGTCTCCCCAGGATCCAATTGCAATGAGCCCCCAACGGAAATGGTCTGTCCGTTATTCCAACGCAACTGCAACGAATGCCCCCAAGGCCCACCCAACGAATTGGGTGTCGATTTCAGTCGATTCGGATAATACGTATTGCTGTAACTGTGATTGCCTTTTGCCGATCTCAACTCTTGCAGCCAAGCCACCCGAGCCAGTTTTGTAGACGGTGAAAAAATCAAATAAGGTCGCAATTCTATAAGTCGATTTGTGGTGAAACGGCATTGCTGTAACTCCATTAATTCCAAAATTTCCCCAAATTGGGTTCGATGTTGGATGATCGAAAAGCCCTCGTCTTGGGTCAATAAGGGGTGACGTATGAGTTCCTCGGCGGTAATCTCATTGACATAAATTAAACTGTCGGACAGCGCCAATCCTTGTGCTCCGCTGTTGTTCCAGTTGATGTCGGGCGTTTGCCCGCAAACCGCAGTAAAAAGCAACCCCGTGGCTAATAAAATTACCAGCTTTTTTTGATTTGCATTGCGCTTTGCCAACCCAATTGTTGGTGCCATTGCACTTTTATCCCTCCGCTCCATGATTTCCAATATTTAATAATTTGCAGTGAAGCAGGGGTTTCAGAGGTCCGAAGTCCCAGAATCACTGTGTATGTTTTGAATGTGTTGGGGAGCAATGACCCCGAATAGATAAATCCCGCCTCCATATAGTTTTGTGCTGGGTTGCTGCAAACTTTCGCGTAAGGCCTACCGCTTCCTTTCTTCACTTTGGGCAGCCAAATCAGTTGCGATTCATTCCAAACGATTGGAGCATTACTCATCATCCCAGAATCCGAACGATCGAACATCCCAAGTATAAATCCATTCCCATCGTTTCCTGTCGATAGCGATGTCCTCATGCTGCCAATAAAATCGCCGCCGGTATTGTTTGAATACTGCATTGATATTTGAGTAATTGGCGCAAATCCATGCAAACCCAAAAATCGAGGTCCGACCGGCGTTGGGGATGTCGGAGCATTGGTTTCCAAAAACCGCGAAGCTGTTACACCCACTCCCACCGCGATCCCCAATTCTTTTTTTAACTGCAAGCGGTAATGACCCATCAAGCGACAGTCCGACCATTCACGGGCGCCTTTGGTTTCAAAATCCCAGCGGAAACGACCTTGGTAATGGGCGATATTGAGGTCTTGCAAACCGGTGCCGGTGGCGTAGTTGCGAAAAACGCAAAAAGTTTCTGGTGTCGTGCTGCGATGAATGCTCCAAACGGGGGTTTCGAAGACAATTTTGTAAGGAATGGGGTGGGTGAATTTGTACTCAAAGGCGGGCATCGAATCGCTCAAAACGGGCGAAGCAAAGAGGGAGGAAACAACGCTAAACAAGCACATCGCAATGGGGTATTTGATCCATCCGATATTGCTTGCAGGCCTTGTCATTCCAGTTGTTCCTTGAGTTTTAGTAGTTTTTCTTTGAAGTTTCTCAGCTGAGAAATTAGCTCGGCTTGGGGTGTGATTCCGGTATCGTTTCGCTTTACTTTTTTGGAAACTTGGGACAGCCTTACGCCTTTGCTATGTGAAAGATAATAAATCTCTTTGAGTACCTCCATGTCCTTGGCGTTGTAGAAACGGTCGCCTTTTTTGTTTTTCATGGGCTTGATTTGAGGGAATTGCTTCTCCCAAAATCGCAAAGTGCTTGCTGGAACGCCAATGATTTCAGCCGCTTCGCCAATTTTTAAATAGGTTTTGGTTTGCGGTGTGCTGTGCATCGGATTGCCTTGGGCGTTTGTTGCGTTGCTGTTCAAGTTGTCGGACTCATTCATGGTTTCCATGGGCGGTTTTGCTGTGGCTAAATTAGTATCAAATCGAAGAGAATCTCACTATTTTGGTTAATCGAATCGGGTGGCTTCTCGCTGTGAAAGTTCTATCATCCGCTGATATTGCTCATCGGTTAGGTCGTTTCGATAGAAGAAAGCGGGATTGAGCGGGTTATTGAATTTGCGGACTTCGTAGTGGAGGTGGCTGCCGGTGGAACGACCTGTATTGCCCACGTAGCCAATGAGTTGACCGCGTTTTATTTTTTGGCCGGGCCTTACGATGGATCGACTCAAATGTCCGTACAAAGTGGTATAGCCGTTGCCGTGATTGATGATGATGTGGTTACCGTAGCCCCAGGGTTCGGTTTTTATCAACGAAACAGTTCCGTTTGCGGTAGCGTAAATTTCGGTGCCCACAGCGGCGGTGAAGTCCATTCCGGGGTGGAAAGAGGGGGTGTGATAGAAGGGGTCTCTGCGATAGCCGAATCCGCTGGCGAGCTGACGTAAGTCTTTGTTAGCTACGGGCATAATTGCGGGAATGGCGTCGATCGCGGTAATTCTGTTTTTAGAGAGCTTTTGCAATTTAACGAAGCTGGCTTCTTGTGCGATGGCCAACGCCTGCAGCTGGTCGGCTTTTTCTTTGATGCGTTGCAGCAGTTTTCCGTTGGGCAGTTTTGAAAGTTCTGCGTAATCTTTTCCTCGGAAATCGGTGGGTTTGGGCGGGGCGACGTTAAAAATCGACCGGTAAATATTGATGTCTTTGTCTTCGAGGTCTTGAAGGCGTTTTTCGAATTCTTCAATTTGTCGGTTCGCCGATTCGAGTTCTTGCAGCACGGCAAAGTTGTTTTGCTGACTGGGGAGCATGTTGAATCGAACATAAAAATGGCTGATGACAAAGCTCAGGCCAACCACGAGGACCACGAAGAGGGAGGTTGCGCCAAATCTACGCCACAGCACATAGCTTCGGTGGTCTGAGACCTTCTCAAAGCTGAGCGATTTGGGGTTGTAGAAGTATTTGGTGCGGCGTGCCATGTGTTTTGGTTGCGGTGCTTAAATATCAAATATCATTCCGCATTGGTGTTGCAAAAATGCAATTTATACGCTTTTGCGCGCAGCACGTATTCATCCACGTTATTTTGGATTTGTGCTTCCACTTCGGGGCCCAGCGATTTCACGATTTTGGCGGGTGTGCCGAGAACGAGGGAATAAGGGGGGATGATCATGCCTTGGGGGACCATGGCGTTGGCGCCGATGATGCTATATTCTCCGATTTGGGCGTGGTTTAGGACGGTGGCGTGCATGCCAATGAGGACGTGGTGCGAGAGGGTGGCTCCGTGGACGATTGCGGTGTGACCGATAACGCAGTCGGGGCCAATGCTGCAAGGCGCTCCGGGGTCGGCATGAATCACTGCATTGTCTTGAATATTGGTTCTTTCACCGATGCGAATGGTGTCGGTATCGCCTCTGAGAACCGCACCAAACCAAATGGAGGCATCTGCCTCGAT
>CANIZU010000071.1 GCA_947472115.1 Flavobacteriales bacterium
AAGCAAAATTATTGGTATTTGACTTCTCAAATTGGTCGATGCTTTTTGGATATAAAATGGTGACGGTGGCCGCGGATATTGGATTTCCGCTCGACCCAACGACTTTACCTGTTCCGATAACTCTGAAACCTCCACGGCCTCCACTGCGCCCTCCACCGACTTCAATGCCTTCACCGCCTCTGCCAACCGGTTTATTGTTCTCGCCTTGAGCATTTGTAGTAACTGAGAATAAAATTGATAGACAGATCAATAAAAACCTCGAAATCGTATTGGCTAGAGTAGGAAAGCGCATGTTCTACAAATATCGGTATTAATTAATTAGGTATAATCACGATTAGACGAAACCCAATCGTCAATGGTTTAATCTTTTTACGAAGATTCAAATTCATCACATGTTCAACCAATTTAATGTTGAATATTGATGTATGATTTTAGCGAATTCTCAGAAGTCGTCCCACAGCGATGTTATTACTTCTTAATCCATTGAGACGTTTTAGCGTTTCTACTTCCATTCCATAGGCCTTCGATATAGAATACAACGTCTGACCGGGCTGAACTTTGTGATATTTAACCTTAGGGGTAGTGGGGGTATTATTAGCCTTTGGCGCTACTGAAACGTGCGTTGAACTGTCCGCTTGTTCATTGTTTTGATTCGATAAACTGGGTTTGGGATTATTTCCACTAACCGTATTTGGAGTGATTTTAGATTGCGATTTCCCTGGAAACACAATGGGTGTGATATCAGCGTTGGACTCTGCATCGGAGCTGTCCTTTGATTCCGCGGCTTGTATAGGGTCTGACTTGGTAGCGATGGAAATTTTCCCCACTTTAAGCCTCGTCCCGGCTGCAATATTGTAATTGCGAAGATGATTCCATTCTTTCAACTGGGCGACAGTAATTCCGTATCGCACTGCAATTCGATAGGCGGTTTCGCCGCGTCTTACCACATGGTATCTCCAAACTTCGGAAACCAGAACATTCTTGCTGAGTGTATCCCTAGTTCTAAATGCCAATCGTTTGCTGCTGTCTATAGGGATGCTGAATTGACGGTATCCGTTGGAATAACGGTATTGAGTTTGTTGAAATGCCGAAACATAGCATTGCGTTTTTAGGCTTTCTCCAAGTTCTTCCAAATGCAATCCATCGGGTTTAAATAATTGATAGTCAGCCCAATATTGTGCTGAGTATTTCCCTCCAGCTACACGAAACCAATCGTAATAGGCCACGCGCTCTGTTTTGCATAGATTAATTACGGCCTGTTCAAATTTTTCAAAAGTTTGCAATGTGCGTCCGCCACGGATGCAATCTTGGGGGATGCAAATCACAATTTTGGCTGAGGGCGCATAGGCCTTCAACTTGGCTATACATCCAATCAAGGGTCTGAGATAGACCGACTCACTTTCTTGGGCTCTGTAATTGTCGTATAATCCAAAATCAAGTAAAATAATATCGGGGCCCGGTGATTGTGCATCATCAATGTTCATAGTATGGCTTATCTCAGCGAGTTGTTCAAAGAACTGCTCCAATCTGAGTAAATCTGAATAGCCTGAACCTCTCATGCCGATGCTATGAAATTGGAGCGAGGCACTATTTGTTAATGAGACGCCCCATAAAGTGAAGTTTTGTTGTGTTGGATTGTTTTTTTTACAAGTAATAAAAATCTCTTTTACCCCAGCTGTAAGTGCTAACTCAATGGTTAACATTCCTTT
Organism: Flavobacteriales bacterium; assembly: GCA_947472115.1. Classification (GTDB taxonomy): domain Bacteria; phylum Bacteroidota; class Bacteroidia; order NS11-12g; family UBA955; genus UBA955. The sequence goes on from CANIZU010000071.1 coordinate 1,710, forward strand.
TCGATACTCCGGATCACTGCCAAATTCTCTTTTTATTGGGTTGATTGGTGTACCGTCTGATTTTCTGCCTGAACAAGTTTGGATCACAATATCAAAGCTCATCTCACTGCGATCGCAGTACAAAATGAATCGATCCGAAACGCGCTGATAATGCGGGGGAATTTGTATTGTGATAGTGCTGCCCGGTTCGGATGTCTGTGCCACATAACCCGTGATGCCTGCCGGCAACAAACGATTATTTTCGCTTGGGGTGGCGTAAGTCCATAATCCGGTATGGCTTGTTTTTATATCTGTTGGAATAGAATGATTGGCCAATGTACTAGGGAAAAACAGACCAGGTGTTGCGGAATTGCCCATCAAACCTTTATGAAATTCTGTGGCCAAACTAGCAACTTGCTCATCACCAATGTGGAAAATCGTTTTACCCCTTGTTGATCTTGCTTCGTAGGTCCCGAGAATTTTCTCAATTGTACTCACCTGATGCGACTGAATCAAATTCACCGAAGTGTCGAGAAAAGGCAGCGTCTTTGGGTTGCTTGGTAATGTAAAGCTCGTCGGCGATGCATCGTTTGAACCCAATTGTTGGGTGTTTTGTAACTGGAAATTTGTATTACCTCGCAAAACCTGGGCATGCAACTGGGAATCCAAAAAACTTCCCAAGAGAAAAATCATCCATGCTACAAACTGCTTACAAATGCGCCCCATCTTGATGTGCCCCCAGCTAATAAGATATGTTCGAGGCACCCTCATCGTTGAAATGTCAAATATTCTCCAACGCCTGTTTCACCAATGAATTTGCTGTTTTCGGATCGGCTTTGCCCTGTGATCGCTTCATCACTTCACCCACAAACAAACCCATCAAACCCACTTTTCCCGCTTTGTATTCGGCTACTTTTTCGGGGAATTCAGAAAGGACCTTTTGAACGATTTCATCGATAAAGGAAGTGTCAGTGATGTTGGCTAATCCCAGAGACTCCACGAGCGACATCGGAGATGCGTCGGTTTGTTTTGTAAGGGCAGGGAAGAGCTGCTGCGTTGCGGCGGTATGACTAATTTTGTTGGATTCGATGAGTTCGATGATTTCTGCAATCTGACCGGGCGTGAGTGTAAATTCGTCCATACTCAACGCATTCTCATTCAAATACCCACGAATCGGACCGGAAATCCAGTTGCAAGCCTGTTTGTATTTGGGCGATATGCCTACAACCTTTTCAAAATATAATGCACTGTGTTTATCATCCACTAAAACGGAAGCATCGTAATCGCTGAGGCCGTATTCGTTGGTAAATCGATTGAATAGGGTGGCTGGTAATTCAGGCATTCCTGATTTTACTTGGGCGATGTATTCTTTGGTGACAATGGTAGGCGGCAAGTCGGGTTCAGGGAAATATCGGTAATCGTTGATCGCTTCCTTTTTACGCAAGCTAAACGTACTGCCGTTGAGACCATTAAATCCGCGGGTTTCACCTTGTATGATGCCACCGCCAGTGAGGACTTCGGTCTGACGTGCAATTTCAAAGTCGATGGCGCGTTTTACATTGGAAATGGAGTTCATGTTCTTCACTTCCACCTTGGTTCCGAATACTTTGCTGCCCTTTGGCATGATAGAAATGTTTGCATCGCAACGAAGACTTCCTTCTTCCATGTTTCCATCGCAGATGTCGAGGTATCTAACCAAACGACGAATTTCGGTAACGAAGGCATAGGCTTCTTCCCCGGATTTAACGTCGGGCTCGGTAACGACTTCAATCAAGGCTGTTCCGGCACGGTTATAATCTACCAAAGTATCATAAAGATCTTGGTCGTGCATGCTTTTGCCCGTGTCTTCCTCCATATGAATGCGGGTAAGTCGGATTTCTTTGATCGTACCGTCGCCTAATTTGATCTGTACGGCACCGTTATCGCACAATGGGGTATCGAACTGTGTTATTTGATATCCCTTCGGTAAATCCGCATAGAAATAGTTTTTACGAGAATATCGATTCACTTCACGGATATCGCAATTGAGTGCTAAGCCCATTTTAATGGCATTGTCGATGGCGGCACGGTTGTGCATGGGCAAAGTTCCGGGGTGACCCAAACTGATGGGGCTGACCTGTGTATTGGGCAGCGCACCATATTCGATACTATCCGAAGAGAAGGCTTTACTCTTGGTTTGTAATTGAATGTGAATTTCAAGTCCTATAACTACCTCAAATTGTGTTTCCATACTGCTAGATTACAAAGATAAGAAATCGCGTTATTGATGTCGCCTTGTGTTTTCCACCAAATTCGGTGTTACCTTTGAACATTGGCAGTCCGTTCTATCGATTCGTAAAAGCGAATAGGAAAGTCCGGGCAACAAAGGGCGCCGTACTTCCTAATAAGAAGGCATTTTAGGCTTCGGCCTAGGATGACAGAAAGTGTCACAGAAAGCAAAACCGCCTCTTTCGAGGGGTAAGGGTGAAAAAGTGGGGTAAGAGCCCACTCGTTCTGGAGTGATTCAGGATTGGGACAAACCTTACGGGTTGAAAGGTCAAATAAACCTGGTCTTGGGCGGCCCGCTCAATTGCTTCGGCAGGCTAGGAGGGTAGACCGATAGAGGTGTTGCGTGAGTAACATCCCAGATCAATGATAGAAGCTCAGGGCAACCTGAGTACAGAACCCGGCTTACAGGACTGCCTTTTTTTCTTTTTTTTCGATTCTACTTGATGGAAAAGAATTATTGACGTATTTTTGCACCACGATTGAAGGATCAGACTTCATGCGAGAATAGCTCAGTTGGTAGAGCACAACCTTGCCAAGGTTGGGGTCGCGAGTTCGAGTCTCGTTTCTCGCTCAAAAAGCATACAAAAGCCCCGGAAACGGGGCTTTTCTTTTTTAATGCAATTTATTAACTCGCTGATTGTTTTACGTGAATCATGCCTGAACACCATGCATGATGATTCTGGTATAATATTTCAACTACGTTGAGCAGAGTATTATCAACAAGAGAGGCCGCCCAATGGGCGGCCTCAATATATAACTTCTTTATTAGTATCAGATTATCTGCGACGCTTGGTCTTTTTGTCAACCCCAGAGCTAGGCAAATTGTTGTACTTCTTTTTGCCATTACCCACTGGAGATCCAATACGAATCATTGCGCAACGGAATCCAATGTTAGACTGACTTTGCTTTTCATCTAAGAAACGACGTGTTCCTGGAGATGCCCAATAGATACGATCGTTCCAAGATGCGCCTTTGTAAACACGGGCTTTGTTGTTAACCAACGATGTAGCACCGTATTCGTAAGTCATATCACCATTGTTGTAATTTTCTTCGTCCTTAAATCCAATGTTGTCGGCTTTCTTGTAGTTCCTGCGATTTACGTTTTCACGCTCAGTAACGTCACGATATAACAAACGACCCAATGAATCTTTCTGCTCGATTACTCCATATTGATCCAAAACCAAAGTCTTGTATACGTTTCCACGGAAAGGCATGAACGCATCGAAGTCTTCTTGAGACAAAGGACGATATACATCCATAGTCCATTCTGCTACGTTACCTTCCATATTGTACAAACCATATGAATTAGGCCAGTAAGAGAATACTGGAGTAGGTACGAAACCACCATCATTCAATGGACCACCGGCAACACCACCTAAATCACCTTTACCTACCATGGCATTCAAACGAATCTTACCACGATCTTTCTCATGTTCTTCCTTGATGCGAATTGTATAGTCTGTCCAACCGTAAATTTTCTTTTGATCGATGTTGTTAAAAGTTACCTCACCAACGTTAGCTTGCGCTGCATATTCCCATTCTGCCTCTGTTGGCAAACGGTATTCAGGCAACATAATTCCATCTTCCATCAATACTTTGAAACGCTTTTGGTCTTTCTTCTTTTTCTTGCTGAAGTCCTTTAAAGGCTTTTTGCCCTTTTTAATGAAATCATATTGACCAGCGAGGTAAGTGCGAGTGTGGAAAGTGTTATCGTCATTGTTATCAGTTACGACATCAAACTTAACAACGCCTTCGCGATCCAAAATCATTTCGTTTACACGCTCAGTTCTCCATTGTGCAAATTCTGCAGCCTGCCCCCAATTTACTCCAACTACAGGATAATCTTTATATGATGGGTGACGGAAATAGTATTCAACAAAAGGCTCGTTATAAGCCAACTTGCTTCTCCAACATAAAGAATCTGGGAGGGCACGTTGATAAACTTCAGGGTAACTCACATAGGTACGCATCAACCAATACACGTATTCGCGGTATTGCAAGTTGCTTACTTCTGCTTCATCCATGTAGAATGAGTTTACAGTGACTGTTCTTTCAGCATTGTTATTGTCGAATTGAAGATCCTTTTCAGTAGATCCCATGGTGAAAGATCCACCTTCAACCAATACTAGACCAGGTCCTGTTTCTTGTCCTTTGTACTTAGGATTGGCAAATCCACCCCATTTAGGATTGTTATATCCTTGGCCGGTGGTCTTGCTGACATTCTTAGTAGTACAGGAGCTAGCTGCCACAATGGCTGCGATTGCCCAAATCCAAGTGCGATTTTTTGTTAACACGGTTTGCATTCTTAGTTATTAATAACGACAGATATTGTGTATTATTTGCAAATATATATTTTTTTTCAACATTCCAATGAGAAAAGCCTCTGTTTCATTGGGCTTTTATGAAATGAAAATGTGGACAACGTCTCTTTTGTTAGAATTCTGGACAGTGTAAAGGTTTGAAAGGAGTTCTTCCTGGAGGTACGCACCAGTCTATCGTTGCGCTGATTTCATGACTTGACGGAATAGCACTTCTACCGTCGCTCACTGTAAAGTCATAGCTATACCCAAACTTGAAACGATTCTTTCTAAATCCAACCAACATAATGATGGCATCCGAGTTTTTGTAGGCGCCAAACGTTTGACGGAACCATAAACCAGTAACCAAAGGTCCTTTGTTTGCGTAGAAACCCAAATTCAATTGAGTGAAATTTCTTTGCTTCATGAACAAGACATTGGGTGAGAAATTATTCTCTTCGAAACGACTACGTGTCATTGGGATAACACCACCCGCATGCACAGTTAGACGGATTGGCAAAATTTCGTCAGGGTTTTTATAAAAACTCCAGTTCGGTTGATTGATGTTGTGCGCAGCAAATCCCATGTAAAATTTAGAAGTGTACATCACCCATCCTGCATTAAAATTAGGGTAGGTTACGCTACTTGCTGGTACTTGTTCACCAGTTGGATTAACAAAACCTTGAGTTGGGTTGATTTGATCTGCAAATTTCAAACGACCAAAATTGATTGATTTGTTTGTAATTGACCCTTGAAGTCCAAAACGCATGTACATTCTACCTCTATCTAAGGGCAACAAATATGAATATACTCCACTCACCGTTGTAGAGGTAAGTAGGCCTGAGCCCGCGATATCGTGGAAAACCATAGCGCCCAAACCGCCTCCTACACTTGGGATGTGTTGATCCCATGAAGCACAGAAAGAACGGAAGGTTCCGGGTAGGTTAGGCCATTGGTTTCTGTAGTTCAATGAAACCCTTCCAGCAGCACCGTATGCACACACTGCAGACCCCGCTAACGCTGGGTTTGTGTATACTGGAGCGGCATAGAACTGAGTGAGTTCGGGATCCTGAGCTTGGAGTTGAAGAGCAAGCCCTCCAAACAAACCAAAGCTAATTTTACGTATTACTCTTTTCATATGGTATGATTAACAAAACTACAAATAAAAACGTTTCGATGTCAAATTTATTGAAAAAACTCAAAAAAATGCTCCCGTTAAAGCAGAAAGGTGTTGAAATGTTATAAGAAAATCGAAAAAAATTGACGTAAATTTGATTTTTAACGTTACATCACTGTGAAGTTACATTTCAAGGTAATTGCCCTACTTTTTTACATGTCGATTTGTGGCCTCAAATCCCAGTCTTTTTTGGCTACAGGGAAGTGGGTGCAGTTGCAAATCGACAATTCAGGAATTCATAAAATTACAAAATCTGAGCTCTCGAAGATGGGTTTGGATGTGCAGAATACTGATCCAAGAAATCTTCAATTGTTTGGCATTCAAGGTGCGGAGCTCAGTCAGATGAATTATACAGCGCCATCCCCTCAAAGCCCTGAAATTCCAATCTACATTGAAGGTGAGGCCGATGGAAAATGGGACGACGGGGATTATTTACTGTTTTATGGCCAATCTACAAGTGACTGGATTTTTTCTGCAGGTGAATATAGTAACTATACCAATTTTTACGCAGCCAATACGTCATTGATTCTCGGCAATGCCTCAAAAAAAGGCCTACGGATTCAAGATCAACCAGGTTTTGTGGGTGCCATCACAAAAACCTATGCTGGTAATGAATTCTATTTAAAGCACGATACAGATTTGATCAATCCTGCGGGAATGGGAAGGACGTGGTTTGGTGAAAAGTTTGGTAATGAGACGCTTCAACGCAGTTTTTCAAAAACTATTCCATCCTACGTTGATTCTGTCTGGGTTAAATTTACTTATGCAGCTACCATGATGGATGATACCGGTTCGCTGGTGGTGAATGCCAACGGTAAGTATTATAGATATAACCTTAGAGCGATTATTGGCAGTTATGAAAATTATTCATACGTTGAAAAGTTTTTTAAAATCCCAGTCGTTGGCGGTGCTGTCAATCTTCAATTCAAATTGAATCGACCTAACACCAAATCCTACGGTTATTTGGATTTTTTCGAAATCACTTCGTCTTCTCCAGGTCAAGAGCCATCGGCCAACATCACAATTACGCCATCGGCTGAAACATTTATCCGCCATGCGCAAATGGCCTCCGATGTCAATAATGTTGCGTATGAATTAACCACTACCATAACGAAT
>CANIZU010000072.1 GCA_947472115.1 Flavobacteriales bacterium
CCCACTTTGGTGCTATACATGTGCAAGCTTGGTAAACGTTTGAATTTAATCAAAGAAAATACATTGTAGAAAATGATTAATCCGATGAAAATATACAATACCCAAAAATCATCGCCGTGATCGGGCATTTTGAAAAAGTAAATTCCCAAACAAGCCAAAATGTAGGTGCTAAAGTCGGCAATCGAATCTAAGCGTGCACCAAATTCGGTTTGAAGTTTAAATGCTCGGGCAATAATTCCGTCAACCGCATCGCTGATCAAATTGACACATAACAAAACGGCGAAAAGGGATTCGTTTCCAACAACAATCAAATAGATTAGGAAGGGGAACGAAAGCAACCGATACATGCTGATGGCGTTGGGAATATTCCAACGGTTTTCCTTTTTTGTAATTTGTTCAGTGGTTTGTTGAGTGCTCATAGTTGATTTGTTTGTTGTGAAAAGCCCAGTGGTTTAGAATGATTTTTTGATTTTTGATAGGACGAGAAGTCCTGAAATGCCAAAATGAAGCGAGGAAGCGCAAATGAAGAATTGGAGCATCATTTCAATATTGAAATCATTGAGGAATCCAAAAAATAGGCTAACGCCAATGGCTGAATCGGTTTTGTCGAGCAAGGTAAAGAACCAACGAAAACGTGTACTGCTTTCGCCTGAAGCTATTCCCATTCTCCTTTTTATCCAGGAATTAGGAAGTTCAAATAACATGTAGAATAGGCCGTATACTGCGCCAATTGACGCCTGCATTAATAGGAAATTCAAAAAGTTGATATCGCTACTAAATGATTGGTATGTTGGGTCATGGCCAATATTTATTTCTTGTTGGAGATAAGATTCGGGACTTAATCCGGATAGCAACCATCCGCCCGGCCAATTAATAATTAAATAGACTATGCCATTTACAACTGGGACAAACACAAATCCGCGAAGGGTTTTATTGGGGCCAAACCAGGTTGATTGGAGGGGTATACTTAGGAACGATAAGCCGTTTTTCTTCACCAAAACCATGTGCAGCACATTGCTAACGATCAGTGGCGTTAGGCCTCCGATGATGAAAATAAACTGATCATGTGAGATGAACGCCATTAATTATGCATTTACTGGTTTGAGTGATTCTTTTTCAATGCAATCTAACATTCGCAAGGAAACGGTCAAAATTCGTCGAGAAAAATCGTACCGAGCCACAATACTCGAGACTTCATAAAAGGACACCCTACAGCAAATGAAGGTTTTAAGGGCAACCTTGCTGGCTGTTAAATACGATTCCCATGAAAGCGCATCGTTGGACCTATGTTGATCCTGCATTTTCTTAAAATGTCGTTTGATATGATTCCAAAATGATTGGTCATCGAAATCAGCGGGCAAAACGAAACTCAAGAACTCCAAAATATCGCGTTGAGGGAAATCAAATACGGCCAATTCCCAGTCGTAGATACAGGGGACGCCACCGGTTCTAATCAGTACATTCCTCGGATTGAAATCGTTATGAATAATCGTTTTTTGATCCGCAACCGTTTCGCTTTCAAGATTCAGTGATGTGAGTGATTCTCTGATTTGGATTAAGGAGTCTCTCTGACTGTGATCGGCGCATTCATGGATCAAAATGTCCATCAATTTATCGTACAGCGGCAAGGCTTGCGTCGGCTCAAAATAGGCAAAAGGTTTTGGGTCGATATCGCGAAGCAACACGTGTGCCTCTGAAATTTCAATTAAACATTTAGAAATGAGTTCTTCCGTCCAAACGTCCGTATTGTTCTCGGCGTTCACCAAATCCATATCGTTCGTGTCGATCCATTCTTGAAGAATCAAATAAATATCGCGCTGCGGTTGAATCCATTGTCCATAGAAAGTTGGCATGGCGGTAAACCCTTTGCGTTGAAGGTGGTCATAAACCAGCAATTCCTTTAGATGTGAATTGTGAAATTCCAAAGAAAGCTGATGCTTATTGATTAGATCGGACAGCTGCGTATCGATAGAAGCCGAAATCAAGTGGAGTCCTTTGATGACTTCGCTATCTAGGGCCTTTGATTTGATAAGGATTGATACACTATCGCCTTTGCTAAAGCCGATTTTTATCGGCAGGAATCCAATCGGTTTATTGCTTATTTTACTCGTAATGTTGGTGATGATGCCATTGTCAACCCCGTGATCGTTGAACCAATCAATTTGATTGATATCCAGGGCATTGGGAAGATGAATGAGTGTATTTCTTAATAAGTCAGTGGTAATATCGGATTTTGTGAACCAGTTGACGGGTTTGTTGCGACCTAGTTTTTCGTGGGCTTTGGCGAATTCACCGCTCATAATTGCTCCGTAGGTGGAAATCTCCAGTCCCAAAGCGAACCCTGCAATAATTTTTGCAAATCGATATGCTTTTCCCTGTCCTAGGCAGTTGATCATGCGCAAGGCTTCCGATTGTTTTGATACGTGAGTCCCTCCGCCCACCGTGCCGATAACCAAGTTGGGTAGGGTGATACTAATTTTTATGCCATCGGGATTTTTTGGGTCGCCAATCGCTTCAAAATGAAGTATTCCACTGCTTGATTCATGGATACAGGCGAGGTCTTGACCGGTAGCGACAAATATTGCCGCGATGGCGTTGGCAAGATTGACGTTATAGCCTACCATTCCCTTGGCATCTGTGATTTTCTTTGAGGTAGGATAATAGCGAAGCATTTGCTCTGGCGTTGTGCGCAGAACCTCTTGAATTACTTGTCGAGGCATTTCGCAACTCGCCGTTACGTGAATTCCCCTGCCATTGTCAATATTGTATTGTGAGACTTTCTTGTCGGAGGATCCATTCCCTTCGATAATATAATCCAATGCGATATTTGGATAGTCTAGCGCAAACGCGTTGGCAATAAAAAGTAATGCATGCCACGTACAAGTGGTGGTCATGTTTTGACCTGAAGCATCGCCTGTTTCATAAATAAAATCGACAGAGATAATGGTTCCTACAATTTCTGTATTGAGAGCAATGAGTTTTGCATGGTTGGAATAGCCCTCCGCCGTTTTTTTGATGTCGTCTTTGTGCGTATTTATCCAGTCTGACAAGATTTCCGCATCCACATCATTATCGACGTAAAACATGGGTGATCTTTGCATGCGTTGCCATTTCACAGCACTTTGGTACCCGCCACTTTTGCAAATCACTTTTACGCCGCGGTTCATACTATAAACCAAAGCGCCTTCTAAAGTGCCAATAGGGCAATAAACGAGCTCTTCTAAGCCATTTTCGTGGTAAAGAAGTGGTCCAACTAGGCCTAAGGGAATTTCGGTGGTTCCAATGAATGACTCAATGTTATTCTGGATGGATTTGATGTTGGTTTGGTGGTTTTTGATTTCACTGATATCAATGTCCAATTTATCCAAAAAATCCCATCGTGCTTGAGATGCGGAATGGGTCGTTAGACCACGGCCTGGTACGATAGGGAAATCAATCATTTTTTTAGATAATTAATGGGCTTTATTAGGAATAATTAACCCATGGAAACAAAGTTATCTAAATAGGTGAAATCGCAAAATTTCACTCATTAATATATTGCCGAGATAGGCAATATCAGCCAATTAGAAGGCTTGTTTAAGGAAAATCGCAAAAAAAAGTTTTTGAAATTACGGATTATCGCAAATGACTCTTGTGTTAATTTTTAATTAAATAATAATAAATAACATTACTAATTATTTAATTGAACCTCAACGGCGACCTCATTTCTCCGGTTCACTACATCCCAAGGTGCGTTGTAACCCATGTACATAAATCCGACTTTCCATTGGATACTATTTTGGGTCAATGTCTCTTCTAACTCTTTGCAGTATCGCTTGATATCTTTGTCCGATGAAAATCCACCGTATTTGATCACCGCCAGTGTTTTGGGCGCCTCTTCTACAATGCTAACATTGGGAGAATTGGGGGTGGGGAGCTGTTCCTTTTGATATTGCTTTGGCATCACAAAATACATCGTTGCCGAATCACCCATGTTCATCACCACCGGGGATGTCATTGCGATTTTTTGATTGCCCTGATTTCCACCAAAAATATACCCCGCAATGGTTCTGAATCCGTTGCTCCCTGAATTCTCGAAAGAACTACTCGTTAATGAGGTCTTGGCAATAATCATTTTGGGATACTCCCGAATTTCGACATCTCCGATGGTTTTAACAACCTTATAATCCGGGGTTTCGATGTCGCCAGTTCTAAACGAAGCAACGAGCGCGGCAACGCCCACGACGGCAATAATTGTTATAGGGATCCACATTGCTTTTTTCATGATTTAATATAAGCATTAACAATCTCCAAGCAAATATGTTGTTGGCGGATTATGATTTATCCAACTAGACGCAAATCATCATTCTAATGACGGTCAGTTTCTCAACGCATTTAGCTTCTCGTAGAGCAGCGTCAAGTTTCGGTATTCGACCGACGGGATATCCATGACTTTCAACGTAGAACCCATTTCCGCATAAACCGCGTCCATTGTAACGGTTCTGTTGAGTTTGGCAGTTTGCTCTTCAGTGAATTGGATTAGCCGACTAAAATCTATGCCATTGCCTGTTAGCAATAGAACGGACAGCATTTGAATGTCGGATGGTTTGGTGAGTTGTTCGAGCTGACTTTTAGAGAGGATTTGTTTTTGGATTTTCGGGTATGTCTTAAATAAATTTTGCGACACTCTCCGCGGTTCAAAATTTTCTATCGCCCATAGGATTGGTATTTCGCCGTTTGAGTTATTAAAAGTATTTAGGTAAGTAATTGGAGGAGTATTTGAGGCGTTTCCGGGTCCTGTGGATTCTCCAGTGGGGATCGCCATGCTTGGAATCGATGGGTCAATTGCTTGCCCATTATTTTTTGGAGCATTTGCATTTCCATTAATTGATAGGGCAGGATTAAGCGGGCGGGGGGCATTTTGGGAGTTGACGATAATTGATGGAATGTCTAAATAGTGCGGTATAACTCTTAATTGGATCTTATCCGCAATGAGTTCCAGCGAATCGAAATTATCCATGGGAAATATATTACGTGGGATAATATTGAATCTATTTTTTTTGATATGCATTAATGTCAATGGGTAGTCTGAAGCAGCATTACTGCTATTCCCGTATGCCACTTGTCGTTTGACCCTACTAGCAAATTCTTTGCCCCGTGGTTCACCACCCATTCTTATAACTTTGTTTGGTGATATTCCTGCTATGTTATAAACCAGGGCAGCGACCGGGATAGCAAAAACCCCATAAATTAAATCATTCTCAGTATATCTGTAGTTACCTAATAGGCCTCTGCGCGATGGTCTGAATAGATTATCAAGTACTTGGCCAAACGAAGTGCCGCGGCGGATATTTCTGATGTAAGTGTATGGAATGTAGTCGATTCCTCTGCCTTGCGAAACAAAAATCCCACTCTCTTGCGCGCAAATCAAATAGCCACCATATTGAGTTTGGTCTTTGAAACTGAACTCGCCGGTTCGGATATCTTTAAACCCAGGCCATTCTTCAATAAAAAATCTGACCTGAATCCATTTGTATTGCCATGCTCCATCACAGAAGAATTGCTCGTCAGAAGTAGGCTCGTCGCGAGAAAGATTATCAAAGTAATTTTGATCTATGAGTCTTGGCGACAGTTTTCCATCGAAAACATATTGACTGTGAACGTTTGAGTCATTATCAATTTGATACGTTAGAGTTTCAAAAAAGCCATTCTCAAAGTAAGCAACTCTTCGGGATTCATATTCTGTTGGGGCGTTATTTCTAAACAGTGATATTACATTGGGCCTTGAGTAAATTCCAAATTGCGCATCAGCGGTATTCCAACTGCATAGAATAATAAAAAGAAAAATGACTGTTGGTTTGAAATACCTCATTCTAACAAAACTATTCATTTACAAATGGATTAATTTGCGATTTTCCGTAATTGATTGAAATATTTTTTGCGATTTTCCGTAACAAACATTCAAAAATTAGTTCTATTTTTTCAAAATGTTTCAAAAGTTATTTTCAAAAGCGTTAGCAGCAGTTGCTCTTCTATTTGTTTCCCTTTTTTCCGTAGTATCAGGGCAGGATATAAATAGCCCCCTACCATTTGATACAACGGTGTCAACCGGTACGCTATCCAATGGATTGAAATATTATATCAAACCCAACCGAAAGCCCGAAAAGAAAGTGGAGTTGCGTTTGGCAATCAATGCGGGTTCTATCTTGGAAAATGATGATCAGCAAGGGCTAGCGCATTTTATGGAACATATGAATTTTAACGGGACAGAACATTATCCAAAAAATGAATTGGTGGATTTTTTACAATCCATTGGGGTTCAGTTTGGTGCGGATTTGAATGCCTATACCAGTTTTGATGAAACCGTTTATATATTACCCATTCCTACCGATAAACCAGATAATTTGAGCAAGGGCTTTGAAGTGCTTTCTGATTGGGCGCACATTGCGTTGATAACAGATAAAGATGTAAACGACGAAAGAAAGGTTGTTTTGGAAGAAAGCAGGGGAGGCAAAGGGGCAGGAGATCGTATGATGAGGATTTATCTTCCCAAATTGATGGCGGGTTCGCATTATGCGGATCGACTTCCTATTGGAAAAGACGACATTCTAAAGAATTGTGATCCTGAAGCCATTCGTTCATTTTACAGAGATTGGTATAGACCGGATTTGATGGCAGTAGCCGTAGTAGGTGATGTTACTGTGACCCAAGCGAAGGCATTGATAGAGAAATATTTTGCCCCGTTGACCAATCCTGATTCGGAAAGGGCTAGAGTAACTTTTGATGTTCCAGCCTATAAAGTCAAAGAGGCGATGGTATTAACCGATATCGAAGAAACCAATCAATCGTTTATCTTAAATTACTCCTCCAAAAAATCAAAACCAAATGCGACTTTGCAAGAGTATCGGAGTTCGATCGTGAAATCTTGTTTCGAACGGATTTTAAATACGCGATTGGAGGAACTCACCCAAACTGCAAATCCTCCCTATCTATATAGTTACGCTGGAATTGGCGGTTGGTCGAGAGGTTATGAGAGTTTTTCACTCACAACGGTGGCTTCCAACGATATGAAAACTGCTATCAATGCTTCCATTGGCGAAATCGTGAAAGTACAGAAATTCGGTTTCACCCAAGCAGAGCTGGATGTGGTGAAGAAATCTATGCTGAGTTATATGGAACGAAGTTATAATGAGCGAAATACCACTGAATCAGGACGATACGTTGATGAATTGGTGAGGAATTTCTTGACCCAAGAATCTGTACCGGGCACTGCCAGTGAATACGAATATTACAAAAATTTCCTTCCGGGAATTACGGTGGATGAAGTCAATGCGGTGGCCAAAACCTGGTTGGATGATAACAAAACCTATTTTGCGATGTGTCAAGGACCAGAAAACAGCGCGGTTAAAAATCTTGCCAGTAAGAAATTGTTGAAGTGGGTGAATGATGCGTTCAAGCAGAAAGTGGATGCCCATGTTGATCGCGTATTGGCTTCTTCGTTACTTTCGGAAGAGCCAGTATCCGGCAAAATAGTATCGGTAGAAAATGATACGCTGCTAGGTGCAAATACTTACACCCTGAGTAACGGAGTCAAAGTAACGGTGAAGTCGACCGATTTCAAATCAGATCAAATCCTAATGATGGGCGAGAAAAAAGGTGGCAGTGGCCAATATGGAGTGGAGGATAAGTTGAATACAATGTACATGACTGGTATGATTTCTACGATGGGTTACGGGCCGTTTAGTCCAACAGACCTATTAAAGTTTCTTGCCGGTAAAAACGCGAGAATTTCCACCAATTTTGGCGGAATTAGTAATAGTGTTTTTGGTAATTCAACGGTAAAAGACTTGGAAACTATGATGCAGTTGAACTACCTTAAGCTTACAGCGCCGCGTAAGGATATGGATCTATTCCAAGGGAGTATTGCTAATTCCATTGCAGGCCTCAAAGATGCCAAATCAAGTCCGGAAAATGCGTTTATAGATTCTATGATGAATGTGTTTTATCGCGGACAACCCTTTGCCCCAATCAATATTCCTACCGAAGCAGAATTGAAGAGCATCAACCCAGATCGAATCATCGAAATGTATAAGACGGAATTTGGCAATGCCGATGGGTTTCATTTCTTTTTTGTGGGAAATGTGGATGAAAAAATACTACTTCCATTGTTGGAAAAATACATGGCTAGTTTGCCGACGAAGGGAACGGTCCCAACATCAAAAGACAATGGTTTAAGACCGATTTCTGGACGGAATGAGTTTGAGTTTCACAAGGGCAAAGAGCCCAAAAGCCTTGTTTTAGCTCAGTTCTATGGTGAATTGCCTTTTTCGGATGATGCTGAATTGAGAGCGGATTTGTTGGGGGAAATTTTGAATATCAAAATCATCGAAGAGTTAAGAGAGAAAATCGGGGGGATTTATAGTGGTGGCATTTATGCAAACGTAAACGATGAGCCATACGATAATTACTCTTTCGTTTTATATCTGCCGTGCGGACCGGAGAGTGTTGATACCTTAATCAAAGCGTCGATGATAGAGATTGAGCGCATCAAACGAGAA
>CANIZU010000073.1 GCA_947472115.1 Flavobacteriales bacterium
GCAATATTCGATGTATGTTCCTCACGATATCATGGGGATGATGGATAAATTGGGTGGTGTAAAGGCTACGGAAAATCATTTGGATTCTTTGTTTAGCGCAGATTCACGCACTACGGGCCGCGATCAAGCGGATATTTCGGGGTTGATTGGTCAGTATGCCCATGGCAACGAACCGAGTCATCACATGGCTTACTTGTATAACTATTGTGGAAAGCCGGAGAAGGCGCAGGCCATCGTGGACAGGGTTTGTAAGACATTTTATAAAGACAGTCCGGATGGATTGATTGGCAATGAGGATTGCGGACAGATGAGTGCTTGGTATGTGATGAGTGCGATGGGGATTTACGCGGTTTGTCCGGGCAGCAATGTCTATACCACCGGTGTGCCTCAGTTTTATGAAGTGGAAATTCAGCGTGAGGGGAAATCGCCTTTTTATATCACACGAGGCAGTTTGAATACGGAGGAAAAGACAGCTGAGCCGATGATGTATCCAGACGGAATGCGGCCCTGGGCGGCGCATCAAATGGAATTGCCAAAGGAATCGGAGTTGCCAGCTTTGCCATCGATCAATGATATGAAGGGAACTTTTGCGCAGCGAAATAGGGCCTTGGAGGAGATGAAGCAACAGCGGCTCTTGGAAATACGCAACATGCGTAAGGTATTTAAGGCGGCGGAGTTAACGGTATCGCATCAGCAATTGATGCAGGGCGACGGTATCGTTTTTGGCCAGGTGGCGGATGCCGATCGAGACAATTTGTTGCTGAAGACGCCCAAGCAAACGATGGTGACGGGGTTTGTTTCGGTACCTGTTTTGGAAGGTTCGCGGACGTTTAGAGACAGTTTGCGGATTCGGGTTTCCGTTCCAAAGGGGACGAATGGGGTTTTGGTGATTCGTGTCACGAACATAGAAATGCAAGCCTCTGGAGTGGATGCGGGAGGAAAAGCGACTGGCGTGGCGAAAAAGAAAAAGCAGACATCGAAGAAGGGTGCGTTGGATATAAATTGCATTCCGGGGATGCTGATTTTTGGAGAAAATAGGGAAGAGATTATCACTTTGGATGCGGATGGCGAAAAGCCCTATGAATTTCTGATTGGCTACGATGCCGTGGTTAGCGCGCAATTGGTAGATGTGAAAGTATATGGCGGTTTGCCTGGTTCAAATCCTGGAAATGTGGTGGGCAAGAGCGACTGGGCTACTGCGGTTTACAATCGGAAAGAAAATAATTATAAGGTGTCGTTGGGTGAAGGCGTGGTACCTCATCCTCAGTATTCTGCGGGTGGTTTGGGCGCGTTGGTGGATGAAATCCATGGGTCGATTGAATGGCGTGCAGGAGGATGGATGGGTTTTTACGACCAAGATTTCTCAGCGGTGATTGACATGGGTTCGGTGACGTCGGTGAGTGAAGTATCGGCCCGTTTCTTGCAAGATTCCCGGGCTTGGATATTGTGTCCGAGACATTTTTCGGTGATGACATCTACGGACGGTGTGAAATATACCCCTTGGGCGCAGGAAGTCGCTTTGAAGGACGATTGGCAAAACAACGAAACGCGCATCGATCAAGTTACGATAGCGCATACTGACGGAAAGGCGGGTGTAAAACCCATCAAGGCGCGGTATGTGAAAGTGGTGGCGGACAAATACGGAAAGTTGCCGGAAGGACATTTGGGTTACCCGTATAATGGCAGTGGTTATATTTTTATGGATGAAATTCAGATACGATGAAAGGGGTTGAGGTTTGTGTTTTCTCGGTGGATGACGCATACGCGGCAGAGGCGGCGGGCGCAGCCCGCCTTGAACTTTGTCGTGATTACGACAAAGGAGGAATCACACCACCGTGGGAAGACTTGCAACGAATGAGTCCACAATCCGCCTCAGACGACGCTCAATTGAGAGGCTTGAGAATCCCTGCTGTTGTGATGGTGAGGGAACGCGGGGGCGACTTCGATTACAGTAAAAAGGAAAAAAAATGGATGATGGACGCCATTAAGCGCATCGCCAAATTGGGATATCAGGGGGTGGTTTTTGGCGCGTTGGAAAAGAAATCAGGTCGTTGGATTATGGACCGTGTGTTCTGTAAAATCTGCTGTGATATTGCCCATTCATTAGGTATGGAAGCGGTTTTGCATCGGGCTTTTGATGAAATTTCTACGCCGTTTAACGCGATTGATGAGGCGGAATCTTGTGGGTTTGATCGTGTGTTGACTGGCTGGGGTTCCATGAAAATGGAAACGCTGAAAATGTTGAAATGGCATGCCCAGAAGATCGATATTTTGCCTGGGGGTGGCATACGGCCGGAGAACGTATTTCACTACCGCGATTTGGGTTTTCAGGAGATTCATACATCGTCGAGAAACGCTGAGGGTGCGCTGGATATCGAACAATTAAAAATGATGGTAGAAGCGATGAAAGGGGTGCCGCTTTGATCCGAAAGCCGTTTTCTGCTTGTATGCTTTTGCTACGGGGTATTTGTTTCGTCCTGATGATGTTCGGGAGCACAAGCCTCATCGCACAGCTCAATTCCCTAATCACTTTTTCCGATTCTCGCAACGCTTTAATTAACAACGAATCCAAAAGCTACCGTATCGAAAAATGGGAACTGCTTGAAGAGGATTTTACGATGGGGATTACGAAAAACGACGCCCATGCAGATCACTTGCGCGAGTATGATTCTACCATTGCGGGTCGCGGCTGGATTTCTGTAAAATATACCCCAGCCATCAACGATTTATATTGTCCGCACCCATCGCCCACGTCTTGTTCGGAAAATTGCGGTAAATACAATGTGGGTTGCGATCATCCAAAATTGACGGCCTGCAACGACCGATGCAAGAGTGTGGAATGGCGGGAGTGGAAATATCGTGCGGCCTTGTTTGAAAGTGCGGAGTCAGCCAAGCAAGAGGAACACCATTTTTTGCAAATCAAGCAATGGGAAGGCGCTTACATTGAGGTCTATATCAATGGGAAGCTGGTGAAGGAGGTCAATCCGCTGGTGAGCAGCTTTGCGGAAGTAACCATCGATTTGGACGGTCTCATCAAGAAGGATGGCAAGGATTCGGTTTATATTGTTTTTTCATCGCCCACGCGGTTGGGGAAGATATACAGTCGACGAAGCGGGATGGCGTTTCCGGCGGATAATGAGGCTGAAATTACCACGTTTGGTTCGGATGGCGACAATCCTGTAGTGAGTAATACGTCAACGGGGAATCCTTACTCGGGGTCAGCGGCCAAGGCGAGTCCTTTCTTGCGCAAGCCCATCGTTCAGTATGGGTGGGACATTGCTCCGCGCAGGGTTTTGGTGGGTTTGGGCGAAGGTGTGTTTGTCCATGGCTGGAGCGACAATCACTTGCAAATGCTGAACATTGCCGAAGATTCCACTTGGATGGGGGTAGAATCGGGCAAGGCGGTGGAATTTGTTTACGGTCATGCCGAGTTGTATTATCTGTGCGATACGATGCGGGGCTGGCCCGATTTTGTGCGCGTTACTTCCGGCAATTTGCCCGATATGTACGATGATATCGAATGGGATGTGGTGCGATTGGGCGATAAAGATGAGGACCGGGCCATCGTTGCGGCGAACGAATTTGGTGTGGAGGCTAGGTATCGCAAGTTTACCTTTCGGGTGAAAAATCCCAAGCATTGGTATCCCAATGGGTTGTATCAACAATTGAATCAGGATTCGCACCCGGCTTTGTATCACATCGAGATTTCCGCGCATCAAAAGGATAAAAATGGCCGCAATCAGATTCATCAAATTGAGAGAAATTGGGGGATTCGGTCGGTGCGGTTGGATACTTCGGGCGGACGATTTGCGTTTTCCGTAAATGGAATTTCGGTATTTGCGATGGGTGCAAATTTGATTTGGGCGAGGCAGTTTGGCGACAGTGCGAGTGTGTATCCGGAGCGATTGTTTTTGGGAGAGCTTGGCGATATGGGCGAGTTGGATATCATGCGTTGGCAGGGTTATAATATGGTGAGAATTTGGGGGGGTGGGGCGTATCCGAGCGAGGCGTTTTACGATCGATGCGATGCCTTGGGAATCATGGTTTGGCAGGATTTGATGTTCAATGGAACGATGTACCCCGATGCACCCAATTTTCTGGAAGCGGTGGAGTCGGAGGTGTTGGCGCAGTCGATGCGCTTGAACAATCACCCGAGTTTGGCCTTGTGGTGTGGCAACAATGAGATCGAAGTGGCTTGGCACAATTGGGGCTGGCAGGAGAAGTATAACATCCATGGGACAGACAGCGCCAGAATGTGGCAGGCGTATTTGACGCTGTTTGATACCTTAATTCCGGAGGCGTTGCAGGTATGGTCGGGCAGAGTGCCTTACACCCGAAGCAGTCCGATTGGCAACTGGGGCAATTTGCAGCAGATGAAACGGGGCGATAACCACGATTGGGGCGTTTGGCATGGAGAGCGTGGGTTTGCGCATTTGGATTCGGCGCGGATGCCGTTTTGCAGTGAGTACGGATTGCCGAGTCCATCGGGTTTGCATTTGGATAGCGATTCCACAGCGGACGATTGGAAGTCGCGATTGTTGAGCTATAAAGGCCCCAAATTATTAGAAAAATATGTGCGCGAGGAGTATCCTAGGGCATGGCCTCATCGGGGAATAACGTCGACAGAGTATATGGATTTTAGTGATTCAGCGGCGGTGGTGCAGGGCGAGTTTTTATACAGGGCGATGATCAGTCATAGGATGGCAGCACCCTATTGTATGGGGTCTTTGTATTGGCAGTACAACGATATTTGGAATGGAACGACATGGAGTGTTGCGAATACCGAATCTGGATGGAGTATGTTGAAATCGTCGCAAGGAAGGGTGGCCGAGGCGATGTTACCGGTGGTGATGAAGTTGCAACCCAGCGGATGGTGGGGCGTGAAGGATCAGTTTTATATTCAGTTGAATTCTCGGTTGATAGGTGATTGCGAGGTGCCGATAGAAGTTACCGCGTATGATTCTTTGGGACAGTTGTTGTTTGAGAAGGAGTTTGAGATTAAATTGATACCGGGGAATTGGCAAATTCTGGCTAATGGATTATCTACGACACGGGCGATTCCGATTTCTTTCGCGGGAAAGCGTAAATACCAGAAGAAGATGGATAGAGTGAGTTACTATACGGTTCGTTTGCGTCAGCCAGCAGCCGCGCAGCGGCTGCTGGACCTAACTCCCAAAGGAAAATACTACGGTGAAGGATATCCGGTACTCGAGGAATGCCTATCCGTTGGCAATTAAAATTCAGCGAAGGGTCTGAATGGCGTTGGATTGATAACCAATTTTTGCAATTTGGGATGCACCAATACATCCATGTCGTCCATTGGGATCGCCCCCAATAAAGGTTCTTTGCCCATAATCAATGCCCCCGTGAAACTTGTTCTGCCGCCCCAGTCTACTCTGATTGGACCTACGTACGGGTATTGTCTGAATGAGCCATCGGCCAATTCCACATCCTTCATTTCGGCGACATCTAAACCCAAAAATATAGCCATGGATTCGGGGATGCACATGTGCGTTGAGCCAGAATCAACCAAACATTTTATATCTGTCGATTTCTCCGGCTGCCTTGGATTTGAAAGCTTTACAACGGTATGTACCAATCCCATAATTTTGACTTTCACAAAAATACCATCGTGTTTGGGGATTGTCAATGCGAATGTTTTGCATTTTTCGCAACTCCGGCAGCCGCGCAGCGGCTGCCGGACCTTGAATTAATTCCTTGTGCCGGATCAATCCAACAAATAACTCGCTTTGCGGACCTCGGCGACATCGCCAGTTTTTACGGAATATGTAAAACCCGGACGCAATGCGTAGGCCCCGATATCGCCCTGTGGGTTAATCGCAATGAAGCCAATTTGTGTGTTGCTCCAGTCCTTGCCCCGCAATATAAACTTGTCGCGGATGGCTTGCACCGCCCGCTCACAGGCAAGCTGCGGACTCGCCCCATGTCGCATTTCCTCCACCACCCTGAACGAACCCACCACGCGAATTACCTCCTCGCCCTGACCGGTGGCTGTGACCGCTCCCACCTCGTTATCTACATACAACCCCGCGCCAATGATGGGAGAATCGCCAATCCTGCCATGCATCTTGAACGCCATGCCCGAAGTGGAACAGCCGCCCGATAAATTCCCTTTCCCGTCCATCGCAATCATCCCGATGGTATCGTGGTTTTCAATGTTGATCACCGGCGTGTATTCGGCCTTTTTGAGCCATTCTTTCCATTCGCGTTCGCTGTCTGGAACCAATAAATTCACTTTTTCAAAGCCTTGTTCCACCGCAAATTGGGTAGCGCCTTCGCCCGCGAGCATTACGTGAGGCGTTTTTTCCATCACGGCGCGTGCCACGCTGATAGGGTTGGCGATGTGCTCCATGCAAACCACCGAGCCGATGTTGCCAATCTCGTCCATGATGCAGGCATCCAAGGTAACGTGACCGTCGCGATCAGGCCTTCCGCCATACCCCACACTTCTTTCGGTGGGATCGTTTTCGCACTGACGGATTCCCTGTTCGATTGCATCCAGGGCCCGACCACCCCCGGCCAGTGTTGGCCAAGCGGCTTCATTGGCCTGCAGTCCGAAATTCCATGTGGTGACGATCATAGGAGCGCCCAGTTTGCGTTGGGGTTTGCCCTTCTTGGTCCCTTTTTTCTTGTTGGTATCTCCCTGCTCGATGAAGTCAGAAGCGGCGATGCCTGCGGTTGGAAGTCCCACCATGGCCGCCAAGCCAG
This sequence comes from Flavobacteriales bacterium, assembly GCA_947472115.1. Classification (GTDB taxonomy): domain Bacteria; phylum Bacteroidota; class Bacteroidia; order NS11-12g; family UBA955; genus UBA955. The sequence goes on from CANIZU010000073.1 coordinate 6,730, forward strand.
AGAGTTGTTTGAGGAATTTTCTGCGGTTGTTCATGCTAAAATGGTGCTGTTGGACATGGGTTATTTTTTGTTTCCATTGCGGAAGAACGTGGCTGGTTCGCCGAAGACGATCGGACAGTAATTGATGTTGTTCCAATCTTTTCGATGCTCTGTCAAACGGCGTGTGAAATCTTTGTAATCTTTCTGCTGCGGGTTCGACCACAATACCTCGCTTAGGGCAGGCATGCGGGGCATTACCATATATTCCACGTGGTCTGGGGTAAGGATGTACTCCGTCCAAACGTTGGCCTGTGCGCCCAAAATGTAGCGATGCAAACTATCGGGTAGCGCAGCGGGAATGGGGTCGTAGGCATATACGTTTTCCACCGGGTTGTAGCCGCCAATGGAGTGGGGTTCGGTGCTGTCTTTGCTTTGGTAATGGTCCCAGTACAAGGGTTTTCCTGGTGTCATGATGGCATTGTGGTGCTGCTGTGCCGCGGCAATTCCGCCATCCACGCCACGCCAACTCATCACCGTGGCCTTGGGTGCTAAACCGCCTTCTAAAATTTCATCCCAGCCAATGATGCTGCGCCCTTGGATGTTATCGCCCTTGTCTGCGTAAACATACCATCCCGAATCTTGCGTATTCGCATCCACATACCATCCAGAATCCTGAAGATACTTTTCGATGCGTTGAATAAAGTAACTCTGCAGTTCGTGCTCGTCCTTTAGGCCAAGGTCTTTCATGCGCTTTTGACATTTGGGACAGTGTTTCCAGCGTTCTTTCGGACATTCATCGCCGCCGATATGTATGTATGGCGAATTGGGAAAAGTGCGCATTGTTTCTTGTAAAATGCCTTGCAAAAAGGTGAAGGTGGCTTCGTTGCCCGCGCAAAATACATCGTCGAAAACGCCCCAACCTTTCGCGGTTTCAATCGGTCCGCCGGTGCAACTCAATTCGGGATAGGCCGCGAGCGCAGCGAGGGCATGGCCGGGCATTTCAATTTCTGGGATCACGTTGATCCCCCATTGGTTAAAACAGTCTCTAGCAAAATGAGTGAGCATCCATTGGGTATAGAACCCGCCGTAACTCATTGAATCAAAATGTTGCAGGGGGTAGGGTCCGGTTTGGGTTCCCCTGCGATAGGCAGAAACCGTGTTGAGTTTGGGGTAGAGTTTGCTTTCCAATCGCCATCCTTGATCGTCTGTTAGGTGCAAATGAATCACATTGAACCGATATTTGGCGGCCATTTCAGCGTATTTGTAGAGGAAACTGGCATCGAAGAAGTGGCGAGATACATCAAGGTGCATGCCCCGGTAACGGAATCGGGGAGAGTCGGTGATGGTCATGCAGGGGATTTTTTCGTCGCCATACAAACACATGAGCTGAGATAGGGTGTTGTTCGCGTAGAGCAAGCCGTTTTTATCAGCATACTCAATTGTGATTTTGTTTCTTTTGAGGATTAGTTTGTATCCTTCGGCTGGAAGATTTGGGTTTCCCCGTGATACCTTCTTTTTGAATTTGGTGTAGCCACCGCGGGGCGATAGCTCTATGCTTTGAGGCGCAGGAATAATGCCTGGGTTGAGCGCATTAGGATAGGGTTGAGCGAGGGACGCATATGTATTCGCAGTACTTTGTGCCAATACGGTGTTGGGAGCGATAGATATCGCCCCGAAAATCGAACAGAAAAAAATCGAAAAGAAACTCCGCATCTTGCGAAGATAGGGTTAAGCCGTTTTACTTTTCCATGTCGCCAAAGCGCGATGGAGTTGGTAGAAAGCGTAAAAATGGATGACGATTACTAATTCCAAACCGA
>CANIZU010000074.1 GCA_947472115.1 Flavobacteriales bacterium
GCCGACAGATTAAAGTCTATTTTCTTTGCCATGATTTTTCTTTTTTATCAATTAGATGATTGCAAGGATGTCGCTTTCGCGCATAATGAGATAGTCTTTGCCTTCCACGCTCAATTCCGTGCCTGCATATTTACCATACAAAACAGTGTCGCCCACTTTCACTGTAACGGGCTCATCGGTTTTACCTGGTCCAACAGCAACTACGGTACCTTTTTGGGGTTTTTCTTTGGCAGTGTCTGGGATGATGATTCCTGAAGCAGTTTTCTGCTCGGCTTGTACAGGTTCGATCAGAACTCTGTCGGCCAATGGTTTTACGTTTACTGACATAGTATTATTTTTTTTGATTTTGCTTTGACTTGGCGAATTGTGTGCCAAGGGTATAAGTGGTGATTTTTGGGTCCGGAACGACGAAAATTTGTCAGTTAAAGCACTTTGAGGTATGTCATTATGACAACCTTTCACAAAATGCGCTGATATCCGCTTTTTGATTTTGGGCTAGGGATTGGGCTATAGCGCCCAGGGGATGGATTTGGTTGGGGATATAGGACTGAAACAGATTGAGAAGGGTTTGGTCAAATTCGGATTGGTTGGCGACGGAAAATCCGCATCCGGCTTGAATAAATTGTTCGGCTTCAGGGAATTTTTGGTGGTTGGGTCCAAAGATGAGGGGTAGTCCAAAGGCGGCGGCTTCTATGGTATTATGGAGTCCTTTTCCGAAGGCGCCACCGATGAGGGCGATGCTACCGTATCGATAGGATTCTGCGAGGTGTCCAATGGTATCGAGGATAAGAATTTGTGTGGTTGATGGGATAAGGTTGGAACATTCGCTAAATCGAAGGGCGTTTGTTTTTATCTTCTCTAGGCATTGATTTTGAATGGCTTCACAAAATGAGGTATTTATATTGTGGGGTGCGATGAGGATTTGTCCGTGGGTAAGGATTTCTGGATTTTTTTGAAAAAATTGCAACAGCAAATCGATTTCGGGTTGCCATGCGCTACCGAGGATAAGGGTCGGTTTTTGGGTCAGCCAGTTTTGCAGAGGAAGTGGCAGTGAAGTGGGTTGAAGGGTTCTTTCCACTGCGCGATTGAATTTGGTATCACCAAAAACGAAGGTGTTTGTTAGTCCTTGTTCGATGGCAATTTGGTGCATTTTGGGGTTGATGACACCGATGGCGTTGAGTTGTTTGATGAGGATTAACCAGGGTTTACCGAGGGTTTTAAATAGCCAGTGATTTGGCGTAAGGGAAACGCCGAGGGCGTAGCAGGGGATGTTACGATGGAGGGTTTGTTGGATGAAGTGATACCAAAAATCGTAGCGGATAAAAATGGCGGTGGAGGGGTTCCATTGCGCCAGGCAGCGCGAAGCGCTGCCTGGCCTATCCGACGGCAAATATGCCTTGGACTGATTCAATTCTAACTTGGAATGTTCATACCCGGAAGGAGAAAAAAACGTGAACAAAATATGCCGTTGGCTAGAGGCCGCCTGCAAGGCGGCCGCAATGGGCTTCGCCATCTCAAATTCCCCCAGCGATGCACAATGTATCCAAATCAAATCCTTGGGCGCAATGCCATCCTTCCACCACCCATCATTTAATCGAACAAGCGTTTCTCGCTGACCATCCCTCAACTTCTTTGCCTTGGGATTCCAATGCGCAAGCAATCCGATGCCCATCGCATAACATCGCATCGCCAAATTGTAAAATATCATGGCTTAAAAATATTCAGCATCCTTGATAACCCCTGATTTTCTAATGATAATAGGGATAATCAAACCGCCGGTAAAACTAAAGCCTAAATCCAATTGACTGGCTTTGGGTGCGTGAAATGTGCCAAAATCCCAATCTCTGGTTGCTTTCGTCATGCCTTGATTCATGCCAAACCCAATGAAAAAACTTAATACTTCTGGATTGATATATTGTAGACGCAACTGTTCTGAAAAACAAATACCCCTGCGATAACCATCGTAGCCCTGCGTGAAATCGTTCTCCAACTGAGGCAATCGCCCCTTGTCGAACTGAAACTTGGTGTAATATTCGTCGTACCCCATACCACCAACAAAACTCATAGTCCAGGTTCTTGGATTATTAAGGCTACTCTCCCGTATTGCCCACATTCTTCCAGCCACTATACAAGTGTTAAATCCCCGTAAATAAGTCCGAATCACCGCCGGATTTCCGTTGATATCGAATAGATTTTGAGAAGGACCCACAATCCCACCATACAAGCTATCGGTATTGATATTTCGTCCAGTATAAGGCGAATAATTGAATCCTATCAACCACTTTTCCTTGTGCTGGTATTCCGCGCCCAAATCAAACAAAGCCGTTCCAGCATATCGCTGAGCCCAAGTTCCCGCATTCACTTGATAGCCCGATCCCAAGTGCAAACTCACCCAATTGGGTCTAATCAATGGCTTTTTGATATTCGTTGGCGCAGGGAGCAATGTGTCTTTCAATGTGGATTGGGCATGGATACACAACATGCTGCTAAGTAGCATCGTAAATAGTAATCCATGGATGTTTAGAAATCGCCTTGACACATAGCGAAGGTACAAAAGCCGCAGTAAAATCCCAATGAGAAGTAAAAAAATGGAAAGCCCTAGGCGCTGGACAAAATTTGCATCAAACAGCTGAGAAAGCCAGAAAGGTTTTCGGCATGTACCCAATGACCTGCATTATCCACCACATGGAAATTGGCCGTAGGAAAATGTTGCAAAATTCCGTCTTTGTCCGATACCTTAATATACCCACTTTTACTACCACCTATAAAGTCGACCTGTTTCAAAAAAACGTGATGAAACGCCAGTTCGTCAATGATTTCTTCATAATGATTTTCGATGGCTTCCATATTGCTTTTGGTTGCATAGCCGCCACCTGGCAAGGGTTCGATGTTTTTAAGCAAGAACTGCCTCACACCCATTTCAGGGGCATAGGGCAAGAATGCATCTTCCGCCTCTTTTCTGGAGTTGAGCAAGTGCAAGGGCACTTCTTTAAAGGCACGGAAATATCCTAAATGGCCCGGAACATAGCGTTTGGGAGCGATGTCAACCACAATGAGTTGGTCCACCATTTCAGGGAATTGATCGGCAAAGGCCATCGCCGTTTTTCCGCCCATCGAATGGCCCATGATGATGCCTGAGGCATCGCCCAAGTGAACCATCAAATCCCTTAGATCCTGAACCATGGCGGAGTAACCCGCATTCGCATCGTGAAAACTCTTTCCATGATTTCGGGCATCAAAAGTGATAACCCGATAATTTTCGGACAGTTTCTGAGCGGCCAAATGCCAGTTGTCGAGCATGCCAAAAATGCCATGCAAAATGTAAATGGGATGGGAGTTTTTCTCCCCGTAAATGCGATAATTGACCAAGTTGGTCATGTAGAATTAGTTCAAGAAAGAATCAACTTCAGTGTATTCCAAATTGAAGGCCTCAGCCACTCCTTTGTAAACCACTTTTCCGTTGATTACGTTCAATCCCAATTTCAATTCGTTGCTATCGGCACAAGCCTTTTTCCAACCTTTATTAGCCAATTGAACGGCGTAAGGCAAGGTAGCATTGGTTAAAGCAAGGGTTGAAGTATAAGGAACAGCACCTGGCATGTTAGCTACGCAATAGTGAACAACACCGTCAACCTCATAACATGGCTCAGCGTGCGTTGTAGGTTTAGATGTTTCGAAGCAACCCCCTTGGTCGATGGCTACATCCACAATCACAGCACCTTTTTTCATCGAAGGCAACATGTCGCGCGTGATCAATTTTGGCGCTTTTGCACCAGGGATCAACACACCACCAATCACCAAATCAGCGGTTCTAATGGCGTTGCGCACGTTGTATTCGTTAGAAATCATGGTTTCTACGTTGGCAGGCATGATATCGTCGAGCTGACGTAAACGAGGCAAGCTAATATCCATCATTGTAACACGAGCGCCCAATCCAGCGGCCATTTTTGCAGCTTGAGTACCTACGATACCACCACCCAAAACTAGCACTTCTGCAGGCTTAACACCCGGTACGCCGCCCAATAAAACACCTCTTCCGCCCATAGGCTTCTCAAGGTATTTGGCACCTTCTTGAATACTCATTCGGCCGGCAACTTCGCTCATTGGAATTAACAAAGGCAAACTGCGATCGGCTTTTTCTACTGTCTCATAGGCCAAACAAACCGCGCCGCGCTCAATCATAGCGTGGGTTAATGGCTCGTAAGAAGCAAAGTGGAAATATGTAAACAACAACTGATCTTTTTTGATCAAGCTGTATTCGCTTTCGATGGGTTCTTTTACTTTGATGATCATCTCGGCGATGGCATACACTTCCTCGATGGTGTTGAGGATGGTAGCGCCAGCGGCTTGAAATTCAGAGTCTGAAAAACCACTGCCTTCACCTGCTGTTTTTTGGACATACAATGTGTGACCGTGTTTGATCAATTCACTTGCACCTGCGGGCGTCAATGCCACGCGGTTTTCGTTGTTTTTGATTTCTTTTGGAACGCCTATGATCATGATTTTAAAGTGGCGCAAAGATAAGCGATAAGTTTAATATTCCTTAAAGTCCAAGCTTCTTACTTGTTCCTTTGTCGATGGCTTCCTTGTGCAACATCACCGAAATGGTTTTGTATTTGAAGTATGCCTCGCTTACGTAGAAGTATCCACCGAGTGCGTTCCCTGTGCCCCAAGAGTTTTTTACCAAGAAATAGGTGCCTCCGTTTTTCTCTGTCGACATACCCACGATGTGCATGCCATGGTCGTCCGTGGTGGTTTGTTTATCAAACGCGGCCTGACGTAATTCTGGGGTTATAGTGAGTTCCGCCACAGGCTGAGAAAAGGCATTGCCTTCTTTCTTCGCACCGGCATCGTTAAAACCTACATTGTCGGTTCCGATTTTTTTGATCGTTGATTCATCCGCTGGAACAATTGCCAAACCATCGCGGAAAGAGAAGCCTTTTTCGCTCACATCTGCTGCCCAAGCCACGGTGTATCCTTTGCCCAGAGCAGATTTAACGGCGTTTGTGAATTCATCCAATGGCAAGTTGTGGACTCGGTCCATCGACCAGTTGTCGGGGATTTCAATCACAAAATTGCTATACAATGGGTGATGCGTGAAGCTTGATAGAGCCACGTAATCGTTCATGTTTAAGCCGATCGCAGCGGAAAAAGATTGAGGGGTATAGGTCTTCCCTTCGTAGGTAAATTCTTTGGGGATTGGGCCGAGGTAAGCATCCAAAATGCCCTCGAATGCAGGCAGCCAATTTTCGGTGTAGGAGCCGGGTTCTCTTTTTACTAGGGCCGACATATATCCTTTTAACACGGCGATCATTTCGCTATGGTCATGTTTTGTGGCGCCATTTTTCAGGCCGGTGTAAACGGATTCTGGTACGATGCCATATTTGGATACGATGTTAGGGATGTCCCAGCCTTCACCGCCTTGTTCAAAGCTGTGGTTGCCGTTCATGCGCAAATAGGTTTTGGCTTTTTCGGTGTAGGCGCATCGGGCGACATACATCTGACTTAGATTGTATTCTCCTTTTCCGATTCGGATCAATTCGCTTTCTAGCAAAGACAGTGTGCTGTAACTCCAACAGGTTAGCGTTTTACACTGGTCTTCCACGGGAGCGGCTTGTAGGATTTTGCTTGGGGTAAAGTAATAACTACTACCGGACTTATTGATAGAGTAGTCGATGGTTTTGGTTTCGACTTTGGCGGCATCTTGCGCCCACAAAGGGGTTGTGCCTAAAGCGATAATAATTGCGAGAAGATTTGATTTCATAGCCATGCGAAAATACAGATTTTAGGCTAGGCTTTTATCTGTGGCTCAATTCGATAAAGAAATTAGTCTTTGAAAGGATTTCTGATTTGATAACTTTTGGTTCGATGGAAGTATTTCTTGTAGCCTTTGATTACCCACATGAGGATTTTGCCTTTCGTGAAAAATAGGTAGCTATTTTCTACGGGTACAGCGCCCATCGTACTTTTTATTTCGGTGGCAGTTCTACCCAAGCACACAAACTGGGATTGGTTATCGATGCCATGGCGAATCACATCGTACATCATTCGTTGGTAAAGGGAGGCTTCCGCTGCCTCATCGGTGAGCCCTAAATGCATCGCATAGGTGCCCTGATTGCTGTCGATGGCAGTAATGAAACCGCAGAGCACCTCGTTTTTGTAATAACCCCAAACTTTAAAATCGTCCTTTAATGTCCTAGCGAAAGTGTGTAACATAGCCGAAATGTTGGGGGAAATGGCCAAGGTTTTGTCTTTCAGGGTATGTCCAAGCAGTTGCGCACATTGCGGAATCCATTCGTTGGCTTGTTGGATGGATAAGGGCTGGACGGAGTAATTCTCGGTTGTTTTGAGTACTTTATTTGTCCGAACGCGGTATTTTGAACTCATGTTTGAAATGTAATCTTCAAACGTTTTCCATGATTCTCTTATTTCTAGATTCATGAATGGCTCGGCCGGAATTGTTACCGCATTGGAAATTGTTGGCATGCCTTGTACGTTGATGATTTGCACTCCGCAGTTGTTTGCATCATCGATTGCTATATGACCTGAATTAGAGACTTCTGGAAATTGTAAACCTGGGCTACAGGCATTGCCGGCGTAGTGAATAAATCCTTTGGTACTTAAAAGGTTGATGGCTTTTAAGATGGTTCGATCTACGTATTTTCCTGTGGGTTTGGATAGTTCTAGATAACTGTATGGAAAGGGTTTCCCATCCAAATAGAGGCTACCGCCAAAATTGCCAAAAGCAGATTGTAATTGATAAAACTTGGAAAAATCTATGGGTTTCAATGTGCGATTGTATGTGGGGTTAACAAAACCCGAGGGGTGATTGTTTTTCGGTAGGCAAAATTGGCACAAAAGAGCCCTCAAACCAAGTGATTGGTGAGAATGAATCAAAAAATGCCGACGAAAGATGGTTCTAAATCGTTGATTGGAACAAATGGGTATTTCGCTTGTGGCAAAATTCTTGTAGGTTTGTAATTCTAGCATAAAATTTCAATTGAAGTATTCTACGATGAAACAAAAATTCTCAATCTTACTCACTGTGGCATTGTCTGCCTTAGTTGCACCTACCTACGCGCAATCGTCTGGCAAAGCCAAAAAGAAAACCCCAACTCCAACACAAGTTGCGCCTACTAAGAATATCGCAGCGCAGCGACTGGGGATGTATAAAAAATTCGCACTAAAAACAGATACCGCTTTGTTGTCGGTTGCTGAACGCGAATGTATTACCCACTTGATTAAAGCCGCCCAGATTGCAGATCGCATTTTCTGGAAGCAGACTTACGGCGATAAGGATCAATTTCTTAGAAGTATCAAGGATTCTTCAGAACGCAAATTTGCTGAAATCAATTACGGTCCTTGGGATCGATTGAACAACAATGAGCCATTCATGAAGGGTTACGGTCCAAAGCCTGATGGTGTAAACTTTTATCCCCGCGATTTTTCTACGCAAGGGATCGACACAAACATGATGGAGTTTATCAAAAGTCCTTATTCGATAGTGCGCGACTTTAAAATGCCTGGTCCGATTGACCCAAGCAAGCATAAAGATGGTCCAATTTTTCCAGAACCGATGGGAATGCCAATTACGACTGCTTCGGGCAAGCAATATGAGACATTGAAGTACGGCGAATTTTATCGTGAGGATGTAATGAAGTTGGGTGATGAAATGCATGCAGCCTCAGAAGCGATCATGAAAGAAGACAAGGAATTTGCGATGTATTTGAGGGAGAGAATGGGTGCTTTGATGATGGACGACTATATTGGAAGTGATATCAAATGGTTGGGTTTGAAAGGCCACTTGGATTTTGTAATTGGACCGATTGAGAATTATGAAGACAAATTATTGGGTCAGAAAACTTCATACGAAGCCTATGTTTTGGTGAGAGACAAAGAATGGGGTGCCAAGTTGGATAAGTTTATCGCCTATTTGCCGACTTTACAGGCGGGTTTGCCCGTTTCTGCAGAATACAAGCCAGATTTGAATGCAGCAGTGGAAGACGCAGGGAATGGTGCAGTAGAAATGCAGATGAATGAGCCGGGATTTCCGCCAATGGACGGTATGCATAAACCCATGAGTCAGCTAGCCGTGTTTGATGTCGTTTATTATGGTGGTGATTGCAATTCAGGCAGCAAAACGATTGCGGTTAACTTACCAAACGACGAGCGGATCCAGAAGAATTTTGGAACACGTCGTTCACAGTTGAAAAATACAATGCAAGCAAAATTCGAGAATATGGTTGTCCCCATTTCTCAGCGTGTGATTTTGCCATCGCAGCAAAAACATATCACTTTTAACGCGTTTTTCTCCAATGTGATGTTTCATGAAGTGGCGCACGGTTTGGGCATCAAAAATGTGGTGAATAATCCTAAACTCACCGTGAGAGAAGC
>CANIZU010000075.1 GCA_947472115.1 Flavobacteriales bacterium
CCATCACATCTGATTCAAAGTTCCCTCCTCCGCAAAGCTAAAATGTCTTGAACCCGCAATGATAATATGGTCAATTACAGTGATATCCAACAACCGCCCAGCCTGCACAAATTGCTTGGTTAAATTGCGATCTGCATCACTTGGAGAATCATTGCCCGAGGGGTGATTATGACTAAAAACCAAACCCGTGGCCCGCAGCTCCAATGCCCGTTTAAATACCAAACGCACATCCACCACCGTTCCAGCCATTCCACCAACACTCACACATTCCATACGCAAAATCCTATTCGCACGATTCAAATACCCCACGTAAAAACTCTCAACCACCGAATCAATAAACAGCGGACGAAACAATGCAATGGCTTCCGTTGGATTTCGGATCTGTCGCGGCCTAGGCTCATCAATCACCCTGCGCCTGCCCAACTCAAACGCCGCAGCCAATGTCACCACCCCCGCCGATCCCAAACCATCCACCTGTAAAAGTTCTTCCATACTCATCTGACCCAAACTCCGCAAATCACCATTGCAATAATTCCACAATCGCTCCCCCAAATGCCTAGATCTCACCGTCCTTCTTCCATTGCCCAAAACCAAAACCAGCAATTCGCTGTTATCCATTGCAGTTTTTCCATTGGTTAAAAATTTGTTTTGCAAAATTCGCAAATCCACCCCTTTTTCTGTGCTTTTTCTCATTGTTGATAAAATTTTAATCATATATTTGACAATTATATAAACAATATTGTTAGTTTTGAAATCAGAAAGAACTTTTAAACGGATAATTAAAACATATAGTTATGAGTGAACAGCAAGAAAAAATGAAGGCCCTCAAACAAACCATCGAGCGTTTGGAGAAAACCTATGGTAAGGGCGTGGTGATGAAGATGGACGATACGCGCAGCGTAGTAGTAGATGTAATTTCTACAGGTTCCTTTGGTTTGGATTTGGCGTTGGGCGTAGGTGGTTTCCCAAGGGGTAGAATTGTTGAAATTTATGGCCCGGAGAGCAGTGGTAAAACAACCATCGCTCTGCACACAATCGCTGAAGCACAGAAAAAAGGCGGTATATGTGCTTTTATTGATGCGGAACACGCATTCGATAAACTCTATGCCGAAAATTTGGGTATCGATACCTCGAATCTATTGATCTCTCAACCGGATGATGGGGAGCAGGCTTTGGAAATCGCCGACAATCTAATCCGCTCGGGTGCAATCGATGTCTTGGTGATAGATTCTGTCGCTGCCTTGGTACCACGTGCCGAAATAGAAGGCGACATGGGTGATAGTAAAATGGGATTACATGCCCGATTGATGAGCCAAGCGTTAAGAAAGTTAACAGGTACAATCAGCAAAACGGGTTGTATTTGTATTTTCATCAACCAGCTTCGTGAAAAGATCGGTGTGATGTTCGGAAATCCTGAAACAACAACCGGTGGTAATGCATTGAAATTTTATGCTTCTATCCGCTTGGATATTCGCAGAAATGCACAAATCAAAGATGGCGACGATGTAATGGGTAACCGCACAAAAGTAAAAGTGGCCAAGAATAAGGTCGCTCCGCCATTCAAAGTCGTTGAATTCGATATCATGTATGGTAAAGGAATCAGCAGAGCCGGTGAAGTATTAGACATCGCAGTAGATGCAAACATCATTCAAAAAAGCGGTAGCTGGTATAGTTACGATACCACTAAACTGGGTCAAGGAAGAGATGCCGTAAAGGAACTCATCCAAGACAATCCGGAGATGATGGCGGAAATCGAAGCAAAAATCCGCGCTAAAATGGCCGGTGGTGAAGAGATATTAGCGGTTCAACCCGACTAATAAATTGAATTTTCCTATTAATTGATTTGGCCGGCCGGGGAAACCCCGGCCGGCCTCTTTTTAACCCTCAAACCATAAATTTCTCAAAACCCGAATGGCAAACCACCACCGAAATCACAAATGAAAACGCAAATGGCGAACATACATGCAAATCCCAGAGGAAAATCCAAGCAAACACATATCCAAACTCCCACTCATTTATCATATTTTTGAATTACTCATTTCGCTTTTGCACCTCAATCCCATCAATCAATATGAAACAAAGCATGAACCACCAAAACACACCGCCGGCTTTGTTTAAATATCCCCTCTTAAGGAATCTTGATATCAACGGCTTTGTGCGAAGCATCGGTCAGAATTCTGCTCACCTAATCTGCATTGGCCTTTTGACAATCATTGCATCGATCGGTTTTGCAAAATCAGCAGGGAATTCAAAATCTGCAGTTAACATCGGTCCATCCGTAATTCCATCGATAAATCATACGCAACTCGCAAAACCGCCAGTTCTATCCAAACAACATGTCAATTGGTGGCGGCACCATGGTTCCCCTGAACCAATCATGGGTTGGAAAGCCCTGGATAGCCTTGTGAAATCAAATATCCCTGAACTAAATCAATTGGTAGATAAACAAGGGAAATTGGTTTTTCTACTCAACCTCAAAATAGGTAAAAAAGGCAAAGTGGATTATGTTGAAATATTCGACAGTAACCTACCCGATACAACAATACACAGCAAATTAGCCTCTGCCTTAATCAAAATCCCCTTCACCCCATACCGTTCAAACAAAGGAAAAGCCATCAAGGAGAATTGCCTCGTACTAATGGAATTGTCTTCACTACTGCCAAGTCCTGAAAGTATGCAAAACGATACCCTCATACCCAACAAAGAAATTAAAAGTGCCAGGTTCTTGGGGGGTGAAGATCTCTTCTTGCGATACGTATCCGACGAATTTGTTTATCCAGGTCGATGCCTCGACGCAAATATTAATGGATATGTATTGATACGTTTTATGGTCGACAGAAACGGATTTGTTAGTAGATGTCAAATCATGGAAGGCAGCAGCGCTTGCCCCGAATTTGGAAAAGAGGCCATCCGCATTTTCTATTTATGCCCCAAATGGATTCCAGCCACCCACGAAGGACAAAATATCAATGCGTACTTTCAAGTACCTATTAATATGAGGGTGAACTAATTCTTTCCGTAGAATTTATCCTTATAAACCAAAGGATATACGATATACAACATCATCATCCGGCTATAACGAAATATCACAGGGACCAAAATTACGATGATCGTTGGAATTCCAACAATGGCATAATCGAACATCCCAGTAGCATAGAAAATGATACTGCACGTTATTATCAATCCCACAATTAGCGCATAACTGAAATACATCGCGCCATAGAAAAATCCTGTTTCTGGCTCGAAAGAAAAATTGCACAAGGGACAGGCATAACGCGTATCAGCAAATTTGAACGAAATCAAACCACTGTTGAATACCCTTCCATTGCCACATTTTGGACATTTACATGCCAAAAAAGAAACCAATCCAGGTCGTTTAGCGGGCATTTTTTTGCTTTCTCTTATACTGATAAAAGAAAACACCTGCCGTTCCAATTAATAAATAGGGCGTTGCCAATAGCATTAAAATTCCCTTGTTGATTCCATTGCCTACAATAGGCTTGTTCTTAGAATGCTCTCTGTTCATCGTCAAGGCTGCCTTACACATCGGACATTGTGCGTAAACCGTAACTGCAGAGAATAATATTAGAGCGAATGTCGCTAACCAACGTTTCATATCAAAAGGGGTAATATTTAAACGAATAATACGGCGCAATCATAAAGTAAACAATCACGCCCGTCACAGAAACATATAACCAAATGGGGAAGGTTACTTTCGCCCACTTCTTGTGCTTTACGAAATTTCCCGATGTGCTGTAGTACATCGTATATAGAACCATCGGCAACACGGCAGCTGCCAAAATGATATGACTGGTCAATATGATATAATAAGCGTATTTCACAGTACCCTCACCACCAAAAACGGTATGCTCCGTGCAAGTGTGGTACGTTACATAGCTCAGCAAGAAAACCGTAGACAAAATAAAGGCCGTTAACATATAAGCCTGGTGGACACCTTTTTTACCAGATTTAATCGCAATCAGTCCCAAAACTAAGGCAATCGACACCAATGTGTTTAGTGTGGCATTCACAAAGGGCAACACTTTGGCAAATTCAGCCGTTGGGCGCATCTCTGCCGGCAAATACTGCAACAAAGTAACCAATCCCATCACAGCAATTGTGATGATCACCACCAAGCGGAAAAATCCCTTGTCACTTATCCAAGTCGTTTTTTCTGTATTCATATAGCAAATTATTTATATCGTCTTGTATTCTTTTTACTCTCTGCAACTTCTGCGTATAGTTCTTTCCCGATGTTTCCAAAATCGAACGAATGTGCCTCGCCTTGTCGATGATCACAACCTTATCGTCGTGAATAAAATCCTGACCTCTCTGTTCCGAAGCCAACAATAAATCATTCATCACCCAATCATAAATCTCACGCTTACTTCCAGTGGCAAATGTTCTTTTGTATAAGTCTGCACGATACGCATCGGCATATTTGGCCAGAACTGGAACCGAATCATGTTCGGGATCTATGGTAACCGTTAAAAAACGCACATTTGGAAATGGCCTAAATTCTTCCGCCATCACTTGAACCTGTTTATTCATTGCTGGACAAACTTCGGCGCAAGAAGCAAAAAAGATATTGGCTACGATAATACAAGAATCAAAATCATCCAAACTGATAGGCTGACCGTGTTGATTGATTAATTGAATATCGCTTACCGTGTGATACTCTTTGGTGCCATTTGCAGCAACAACAGTCTCACCCAAATAAGGCAATTCTTGATGCACCCATTTTGCGCGGGCCAACATCAAGATACCAATGATGGGTAAAATGACAATGGCCGCGATTGCGGCCATTTTAAATTTGTTGCCAATATTGCTCATGGATTACATCGACTTCATCACTTCCAATGCAGAACCCTCGTACAGAAGTCCGATGATCAATCCGCAAATGAAAATGGTGGGTACCAAAATAATTAAGGCTAAACTTATTTTCTCGTGCTTCAAGTGCATGAATGCACCCACAATGAAATAAGCTTTAACCAATCCAAAAAAGATAAATATAAAATTTCTGAAGCCACTTGCTGGCATCACGAAATATATCATAAAATCAAAAAGTGTAATCCCCAACAACAACCAAAATGTCTTCCAAAGTTCCTTAGTACCATGACTCTCGGTATGAGGAATGTAATTGATTGCGTCGTACTCTCCAGGTTTATTATAGAATTCCATACTGATACTGTTTTAAAGTTAGATAAGATAGAAGAAGGTAAATACAAATACCCAAACAAGATCCACGAAGTGCCAATACAAACCGGCCTTCTCAATCATTTCGTAATGACCACGACGCTCAAATACGCCGCGAACCGTCATGATATAAACTACCACATTGATAACCACTCCACTGAATACGTGAAATCCGTGGAACCCCGTTACAATAAAGAACAACGCCGCAAATGGAACAGGTCCAAAGGTTCTGTCGCCCACTTCCCATTCGAAATGACTTCCAAAACTGACACTATGTAGGTGATCGTATCCCTGTTTCGTGATTCCAAAAGTATTGCCATCCAAACGAGCACCTTCATGAATGAAAGTATACCACTCCCAAGCCTGACAGCTTAAGAATGCCAATCCACCCAAAATGGTATAAATCATAAATTTTGCAACTTCCTTCTTACTGTTACGGTGACCCGCTTCAACCGCCAATACCATCGTTACTGAACTCAAAATCAAAATGAAGGTCATTACACTCACGAACAACAATGGCAAGTGAAAGCCATGCATTCCTGGGAAGTGATTAAAGATCGACGCTGGATCAGGCCATTTGGTGGTAATAGGGGTGATTACATTCGAAAAACGCTGTGTACCGTATTGTACCAATAATGATGAAAATGTGAACGCATCCGATAAAAGGAAGATCCACATCATCAATTTGCCATAACTCACATTGAAAGGAGAACGACCTCCTGCCCAAGTGGGTTGGTTTTCAAAAGATGCTTCTGTTGTTGTATGATTTGCCATTGGGAAAAATTACCTTGCGAAATAAAGAAATAAATACAATATAAACCACAGAAATCCCACAAAATGCCAATAAGTGCTGGTAATTGACATAAAGGTGATTTGTTTTTTGTGAATTTCTAATTTGAATGCTTTAAAAAGGGCAACGAATAACAGGATTACTCCAGCCAAAATGTGAACGAAATGTAACAGCGTAATCACCCAAACATAACTCGCAGAAATGTCTTCCGGCCTGCGATTCACAAATGTTAAGTCCATGTTAACCAACTGCTTCCAACCCAAGTATTGCGATAACGTAAATAATGCCGAAAGGACTAAAGTAGCCACAATCAGCCATTTGTTCTTACTCAACTCATCCTGTTTTGCAGCGTTCGTAGCCATCTGAATCGTTACCGAACAAGCCACTGCAATAATCAAAGAATAAAAAAAGTAAATGGGCAAATCAAACGATGTCCACATCTTTTTTGCCTCCCCATCGGGCATGTGAACCACAAAAGCACTCACAAATGCAGCAAATAACATCGCACTAGCCAACATAAACAACCACAAAGTGAACTTCGCCGGTGGAATCAAAGGGGTTGGATCTTTGATTTTCTTATTGATGCTATTATCCATATTAAAAAATGATATATCCTAAAAAAACTAAAGGGGTGTAAACCAATGTCGCGTACAACAATTTTCGCGCATCAGGGATCTCCAAACTTCGAAATAAGGCAACGGATTTCATCAGCAACCAAATCGACATAGGAAGAATCAAAATCAACGATTTGGGACCCGCCATGCCATAATAAATAGGTGTCATACTGATGATAATCAACAACACCGTATACGTCAATATCTGATAACCACTCTTTTTATCCCGTCCACCAGACGATGGCAACAACCAATATCCCGCCTTCTGATAATCGTCGTGTAGCAACCACGCAATCGACCAAAAATGAGGAAATTGCCAAAAAAACTGCACCAAAAACAACATCATGCCAGGCTCATCGATCCTACCCACAACCGCCGTATACCCAATCAAAGGTGGCAGTGCGCCGGGTATTGCGCCAATCATAACCGACATGTTGGTAGTCTGTTTCATGGGCGTATACACGAAGACATAAATTGCCAATGATAAGCCCGATAGGAATACAGCCACGAAAGGCGTTGTGAACGACAGTATAAGAATCCCCAGAATTCCAGTGATCCAACAAAAGGTAATCGCCTGAGACAGTGAAATTCGTTCTTCTACGATGGGCCTCTGCGCAGTACGCGTCATCTTGCCATCGTTTTCCTTTTCGATGATCTGATTGAGACCGTTTGATGCAAAAACCACCAACATCCCACCAATCAAAACGCCCGAAAACGTCACCCAATCAAACAAACTCTTCCAATCACCATCTGCATTCAACTTACAACCCAGAATATAACCAAATACCGAGGTTGCCGCAACACTCGCCGTAAGACGGAATTTAATGAGCTGTGCGAAGGCTTTTACGGTAGGATTCATGAATGGGTTGACTTAACTGAAAGGGTTGATAAATACACTGCAAAAATATAGCTAATTAGGGCGCTACCCACCACAACGTGAGAAACTTGTGCCCAAGATGGTATCACAAACCAAATATGAACAACACCCAACGCAATTTGGACAATGCAGATCATTGAAATCACCCACAACGGTCGACGTAATTTTGATTTAAATCCCCCTTCCGATGCAATTTTTGGTTCCTTTCCAATCAGCCACAACATCCAACCCAAAATCACAAAAGGCACATATCGATGCAAAGAAAAAAGCCAATCCATGGAAAAAACATCCAACATCCCGTATCCCAAAAACGCCGTTTCATCCGCGTCAACATATAATGTTCCAGCCAAACGCATCTGATCTACTTGCTCTCGCGTCCACGCACCCAAAATCAAAACCACAAATACCACCGCCCAAACCGCAAACCATTTCCGGGACGATAAAATCTCTGTGTGCTGAAAAGAAAACGATTGCGCCCGATGCATAGAAACCATGTAAGCAAAAAGACACATGAAGCTCAATAAAAAATGCAATGTCACAACGCCCGGCAACAAATTGGTAGCCACAACCAAACTACCCAACCACCCATTCAATAACAAGAAGACGAGACCTAACAACCCCCATCGCTTTCCCTGAATGATTTTGGGATAGCGAAGCATCAACCCAAAGTAGATCAACGCAAACAAACCACTTAAAACACCAAACAAACGATTGATGTACTCGATCCATGCTTTCACCGGATGAAACTCCTCTGGGGCCTTAACAGATGGGTCTGTAAGCAAACGATTGGCTGCACCATGAAAACCCCTTCCATTTAACACCTTGGCAAATCGCTCAACCTTTGGTAAGCGCTTTTGAAGATATATTTCTTGGTAATTGGCGGGCAATTTACATTCGCAATCTGGAGGTGCCC
>CANIZU010000076.1 GCA_947472115.1 Flavobacteriales bacterium
GTAGGGTTTTTGAACGGTTTTTTAGGGTCGACAAGCATCGAAATAGAGCAACCGGTGGCAGTGGATTGGGGTTGAGTATCTGTAAGCACATCGTGGAAGCGCATGGAGAAACCATTAATCTGATTAGTACCGAAGGCGCGGGGTCGGTGTTTACGTTCTCGCTAAAAACGGCGGATTGATTTTTTGATCATAAAACGGCCCAAACGCAGGCGTAATCGTCCCATCGCAAGTAAGGTAGTTGAATTTTTTGCTCAAAGCCAGGTAGTTTGATTTCTGCTTGGATAATTCCGTTGGTATCAAACTGGGCGATATTTATTGTGTGATTGTTGATTTTGCTCAATGAATTAAACGTGCTTTCGGGCGAATTTGCAATGGAAGTCTCGGGGTGCGTCGCGATGGGTTCAATTTGTAAATGAATTCTGAAATCGGTGCCTTTTTGTCCGATCGCTTTGTATAAGGCTTCTTTGGCGCACCAGATGAGGAGCAATACGTCTAACGATGGGTTTTCGCCCAGCCAATTGAGTTCGAAGTCGTTGCAAAATCTCTTGTAAATGCGATGCAATTGCGGTCTGATCTGCTCGATATCAACCCCAACGGATTGACTTTGGTGATGGATAATGACGCTGTAATCGCCGGCGTGACTGTGGTTGATGTGGGCGGTGGCTGGTGAAAGGAGGGGTTTGCCGTGCTCTGAAAATTGGAGGGCGTGATTTGGGAATTGGGTGGCAATGAGATTTCGGGCCGAGAGTTTATGTTTTGAGCCTTCTTCGTAGGTCTGGATGTCAAATGCATCGCCCCAAATTTGGTTGTACATTTGTGCCAATTGGTCGCGGGATTCGGTGATTTGCCAGCGTGAAAGCTGAGCGCCGGAATCGCAGGTCCAGGATAAATCTATTGGCATGGGTGCAAAGATAACGGTAAAAGAATATACGCAATTGGAAGGACATAAACAAGGGGTTTATGCGCTTTTGAATCTGTGTGGGAGTTCGGTTATTGTGAGTGCGGGCGGTGATGGTGCGGTGGTGAAATGGGATTTGGATGCGGCAAATTTGCCGGGAGCGATTGCGGGGGATTCGGAATTCTTGGATGAGAACGGGCCGGTGCGAATGAATCCAGAGCCAAGTGTGGCAGGGGTATTGTTCGCGCAATTGCCGGAGTCAGTTTTTTGTTTGATGGAGGGGTTGGAGGGTGTGATTTGGGCCGGAACGCAAGGCGGTTTGGTTTTTATGTTGGTGTCGGGTGAGGCGCCTCGGATGATTAAATTGGGCACGAGTTCGGTGTTCTTTATATCACGGTGGATCAACGGCCGGATTGCTGTGGGTTTGGGTAGTGGCGACCTGGTTTTTTTGGACGATGAGTTGCAGTTGCTAGATCGAAAATCATTGGGGAAGAAAAGTCTGCGTTGTTGTTTGGGCGAGAGGGGTTTGATTGGCGGCAGCGATGGTTTGATTTGGCGTTTGGATGCCCAGGGTGATATTTTGAAGCGTTGGGAGGCGAATAGTCCTTCGGTCTTTTGTTTGGCCGAGGATTTCCAAGGTGATATAGTGAGTGGGGGTAGGGATGCGTTGTTGATGTGGATGGGGGAGGATGGGGAACTGAGGCAGGAGGTGAAGGCGCATTTGTTTACGATTCATGCATTGGCGGGATCGGAGCTGGGGTGGTTGGCCAGTGGGAGTATGGACAAGACGGTTAAGATTTGGGATAGAAATACGGGGGAGTTGTTGAAGGTGATTGATCGGGAGAAATATCCCAGCAGAGGGCATTCACATTCTGTGAATGCCCTCTGCTGGCTAGCTCTTGCGAAGTCGGGGCCCAACGCAAACTTGGAAACAGGTCTCCGGCGCTTGCTTGCAAGCGCCGGAGACGACAAAATCATCCGCGTTTGGGAAGTTTCTGTTTGATCCATAATTTGGATTTGTAAGTAGTGAGGGGGCAATTTGTTTTGACCTCTTTCCAAAAAATCGCACTATTTTAAACTAGATTTTTCAGAGTGATGACCCATGAAAATCCAACTTCGATTGTATAATTTCCGGGGATGGGGCATAAAACTAAAAAGTCGCATCTAACCCAGTTCGAAAAATGGGCTACTGACATTATATCTTTCAGTGAAAAGCATTTTTTACTAAATTTCAATATTGATTTCATCTTGAAGGTTTTTTATCGCTTGGACAATCTCTTCAAATGTTGGTGGATTACCATAAATCATTTCCGCTCTCATTATCTCATAATCTTGCTTCAATTCCGTTAATATTTCGTCGCGAGGAATAATACGAATATTGCCCCGTTTCAGAGTATTATAGTCAAATCGTTTTAGCCTTGAATAATACTTGCGATGCTCGATTATTTCTTCGATAAATTCATTGTCTCTTAATGTTTCTGATGCAAAATCTTGTCTACT
Organism: Flavobacteriales bacterium; assembly: GCA_947472115.1. Lineage (GTDB taxonomy): Bacteria > Bacteroidota > Bacteroidia > NS11-12g > UBA955 > UBA955. The sequence continues at coordinate 2,399 of CANIZU010000076.1, forward strand.
CAGTTGAAACAAATCGTAATAATGACGAGACATCCGCTCAGTGCGCATTTTAGCACTTTCATCACGATTATATTCCTCATGTAATAACAACATTTTTTCAATGAGCGTTCGCTGTGGCTGTAGCGTTAATACCTCACAATTTTCTTCATCGTAATTATCGTTTGGAAAATGAGTAACCAACATTGACCTCATTCTGCGTGGTATGCTTGGTTCTTTTAGCGAACGAACACTAAATTCTATTTTAACTCGGTCTGGCAAATACGGATTGGGATCAAATAATGATACAAAATTCACATACAAAGTTTGCGGGTCTGTATCAGGCATATCACCTGGGATAGATTCTGCCTCAATGGAATAAAGGTTTTCAGGAACTTGAGCATTGCTAAATTCGGATTTTAACGCTTCCATTATTTCATTAGAAGTAAACGAACACCCAGCTCTTCTTAATTGCTCCACAAATGTCTTTGAAGGCTTTTCAGCATATGCAATACCAAACGCTTCTGAACTCAATGATATATCAATATCCTCCGAAAATCGATCTATTAGTTGCCAGCCTTTGCTCAGTGATGTTCCACCTTTAAAAGCAAAATGTTTTGCATAAGGCATGTTAAATACCAGTTTAAGAGACAGTGTTACCCACCAATCTTTTTTTATAGCCTTTGCCGAAATACCAGAAATTCTTGAAGCTTCATTTATTGACGTCAACCTTGAAGCATCATTCAAGTTTTTTAACCACCCAATCATACTGTAGCATTAAGAAGATTCTTCACAACAAAATCGCTCACTTTTGATGGAGCCAATCGCAAATTATAGTTTAAAATATCAGGACTCTCTAGTCTCAAAAGCTCCATAATTCTATGCATTTGTGTCGGTGATATATTTTGTAAATCAAGTTCCTGCAATCCTAAAAATAACAGACTGGTAATATCTCCTCTCATCGATAGTTTTTTGGCGGTAGTTGATTTGAATATGATCTCATTCTTGCCAATCTGAATTCTTTTTGAATTTCCAGTTGTCAGAAAAACCAGCCTCATTGGCACTTGAGTGGATAGCCCCACTTTATTCAATGCATATTGCCCTGAAGGTTTTATTACAACATGGTCCTTTTTTGCCAATGCTTCGGCTAACTGCTCCATAGATGGCAATACTTTTCCAAAAATCTTATCATTTTTTGGTATGACATAAATCCCCTGTCCCATTCTTTCTATTTGTCCAGCCTCAACAAGTCGTGAAAGTGCTTTTCGAATAGCCGTTGATGTACCTAATTCCTTGAAATCAGAAGGTAAAAAGACCTGACCTGGCTTAAATCTATTAATTTTCGATTCAATAATATGATTCACCGATTCATTCATGTCACAAATATAGAAATAATTGTGACGATAAACAGCATTACGCGTCACGATTTTTAAATATATTGTGACATAACCATGTTCAAGGTAAACTCAAGCGCCCTTGAATTAACAGAGGAATTCACCTTACAGGAATGGTTTGAATTTCACCGCAGTGTGAAGGGTTTTGCCGATGGAGTTACATTAGATAAGTTGACTGCAATTTGTGGTTTCCCCAATAATACAAAGTCCAAGGCCCTACTCACTTTTTCCAGTGGCATGAAACAACGTGTAAAGTTATGTATGGCTTTGATGGGAACGGAGTCCTTGGTTATTCTAGACGAACCCCTAACAAACCTAGATATCAGCGGCAATCTCATGTACGAAACCCTACTGAATACTTATTTGGGAAACCGCGCACTTATTGTGGCTTCAAATCGCGACGACGAATGGAAATCGTATTGTAACCAAGTTTTGAACGTCACTAAAATTAATGCTGTACAAGTAATTTGATTGTAGAATTCTGTCCTTCCAAGTTGGTGATTTTCACAAAATACACCCCATTACTTAAATCTTGTATCGGAATTCCAACGCCTTGTTCTCCAGAACCGAGATGGGTTTTGTATTGCAATTGAGATTGTAAATTATACAATTCGATATTCCAATCCGATGTTGCGGCGCCTTTGGAGCGACTTAATACAACGATATTGGAACCGGGATTCGGATATAAGTTTGCCGCAATTGATTCAACCGACTTGACGTTTGAGGATGGTTTTTTCGTATTCAAAGAATTTGCCCACATCAAACCACCTCTACCCAATCCAAATACCATCTCTTGCAATGAATCACCCGTTAATTCGGCAAATGCCGGGACAACCCGCGAACCCATTTTAGGCATCGTAGAATCCGATACGGTATATTGGAAGAACCAACTGCTATCTGCTAATAATGAATCTGTATACGGATGGCCATCAATTTGATATAGTCTAGTGTAGCCATAAGCCGTACCAACCAAAAACTCCTTTTTGCCATCGCCATTCAGGTCGGTGACTCTAGGAACGGAATAACCGTAATATCTCCATTCACCGGGGGTTACATCTTTTCTCCATTCATTGCCTCTCACACCCCACGCGTTGCGAGTTTTCAGAGAATAGTTGTTATAGGTCTTATTTGCCGCTTCAAACAATGAAACCCGACCGTTGTAATACCCAACCAATAAGTCCATATTTCCATCGGAGTTATAATCGTAAAGAAAAGGCGCTGCGTTTGTCTCACCCGTTTCCATGGAAACCTTTAATAAATCTCGGGTTTTATATACCCATTTCACTGGGTTGTTGGCGCCTGCTGTATTTTCATAAACGGCAATTCTACCACTAATTAATCCAATTACTAAATCCAAGTCCCCGTCGCTATCAATATCACCAACGGTTGGCAAAATATGACGATATGTAGAATCTGCCGAATCGGAGAATTTCATAAAGTCGCGATCCTTGATAGAATAAATTGGATTTTTAGCATTGCCTGTGTTCTCAAAAAATGCAATTCGATCTCGTAATCCATTTGTAATTTCATAATCACCATTGTTGGCAACGAGCAAATCTTGGTCACCATCGGCATCGACATCAACGAATACGGGTGCTGTCCTTGCACCTAAGTCCAATGTTTTATCTGTAAACAAGGTAGATTTCTCATACTGGAAATTAGGCTTATTGCTCTGACCCAAATTCTTATAGTAAAACACTTGATTGGTTTCTTTGACATCGGTAAAGTTGTTTGGAGCGATTACTAAATCCTGTACACCATCACCACTAATATCTACCAAAAAACCCGCGGGGAACTCGATTTGATTGGCAGCAATTGTATTTTTGGGATAAACAGTTTCTACAGCAATCATTGTGTCGTAATAGTTTTTGTACTGCGCTTTACCGTTTTTCAAAAAGGTAAATTTCGAAAATCCAATGTTTGAGATAACGAGATCTTTATCACCATCGGCATCTGAATCGTACATAAAACAAGAAGCGCCACCATTATGGCGGGGCTTGAGCTTTAGTCTAAATTCTGGGCATTCTCCTAACACAATCGAATTATCGAAACCTTCAACAAAATACCCGAAGCAAACATCCATAATTTGAAACTCAAATGTGTCTTTGGGCCATTTTTTCTCAGCGCGGACATCTTTGAACAATCGATAGGTATAATTGCCTTGATCGTATGATAAAATATCTAAGTCCCCATCTCCATCGATGTCGGAAATTTCAGGCAAATCAAACTTTGATAAACTCAAGGGATTGTACAAAATATTCGGACTACTGTCATATTGATTACGGTAAAACCATTGGCCCACGTCTTGAAACTTCAACTTGTTTGATCCTGGGGTAGTTCTGTTGATATATATTAGTAGATTACTACTCTCTGACAAGGTGAAAATATCCCATTTCCCATCGCTGTTGATATCCGCTGTTTTGTAATAGTTCAATCCTTGGGGAAGCGATGCCTCATATTCTGGAGCGTATTGAAACACATCATTCTCAAGTCTCAAATATGGCATCACTTTAGAATCATACCGATCAAAAACGATGATATCCAACAACTTATCTCCATTCAGATCCATGTGTTGGAATTGAGGAGAATTAAACCCACCCCAAAAAGGGCTTTCGATTTGTTTGGCTCCATCAAAAATCTTAAATCCATTTGAATTGCTGCGATAGTTCAATTGCGCGTGAACAGCTGTCAATGAAAATAGTAGAATAATACTAAGCAATAATTTACGCATAGGGTTTGTTTCGTGAATATAACACAGACAATCAGTACATTCAATTTGTGGTATGGGATTCTTGCAATAAATGTAAATAAATAATCAGTTGCTCTGAAAAATTGGCCATCCTATTTTTTGGGGATTTATTGTTTGCATTCCTGTAATTAGTGGAAAAAACGCTAAAATTGACCCCTCTTGGTCAGACTCAATTCGACACTCATTTTAGGACGCCGAGCAAGTTGTTTGAATTTCTGGTTTAAGGTCTATTGTAAAAACGAAAAGGCTTATTGAAACTTGATATCACAGGCATGAATGCTCTGTAATGGAAATTGTCCATGTCGAAGTAATATTTTCCATATTGCCAGTCTTCCCACGTTAAAGTGCCTACACTACTTCCTGTCATTTGCTTGTTGCATGTCACTCTTACAGTGATGGTAGAATCCTTAAAATAGATATGGAGCTTGTGTCTATATTCTCTTTCAGAAGTTCGTTCTTCGGTAGTTATTGTATTGAAAATTCGGTCAATTGACACGAATGAATATCCTTTGTCAATGAGGTGTCTGCCAAAATTGTCCAAGTTTTTTGATGCGCTTGTATCTCCTGTTATAACGATAATGTTGTCTCCTTTCAAAGGCTCTGTTCTTTGCGATTTGGCTGAATGACAAAATGCAAAAAGCGCAAGTGTAGATATAATAATTTTGTAGGTCATGCTGTATAATTAATATTCCAATGCATAGATACAATTAAATACAGGTTATTCCAAAATCCGTGATTATTACTGAAAAAAACGCACAAGCTGAACACCACTCATCGCTTTAATTCGTCTCCACTTTATGGGAGTAATTTGACCACATCTGTAAGTAGACCAAAAATTCTAACTGGATAAAATTGGCAACAATAGACCAGTGCCCCTTGACTAAATCTCCATACTCCCAACTGCATTTTATTCCACCCAATAAATTCTTGAGCAACAATTGAGTTGGTTGGATTATTGTAGTTTAATTGTTAGGTTTGTCTAAACAGTTCAATATCATAAATATGAAAAAAATCACTCTGCTGTGCATGCTTTTGGTCTCCTTAGCAACAGCAAATGCAAAATGTACATGGGGTTCTGTCAAAATTGAACAAATGGGTTCTAACATTCACTATTTATGGTTTCTAAAAGGTGATGTATTCAAGGATACTTGCGTAAAGTATGATTATAATCTGATAGACCTAAGTAACGGAAAAGAATCACCCTACTTAATGAAGCAAGGAACTGAACCCTATGTTTATTTTAGAAGCAAAGGTAAATACAGGTTTAACTTAAAACTTACAAATAAATGTACGGGATGTGACACCATAATTTATAGTGATGTGTTGACTTATGATTATTTCACTCAATGTCAATTTTCCTACCAATTGGGTTCAACATACGATCCTAAATGCAAAGATTCAATAGCTGGTCAGATGACGAAATCCGTACCTAAAACTGACTATTGTTGGACTTATATGATGGAGTTATACTTGGGAGATGCAAAACTTAACAGTATTTCAGATAGTCAATGGGTGCACGGGACAGACAGTGCTATTTGGGAATGGACCTCACGTAATCAGAATTGTATTGTGTATTCTAAACTTGATTCTATGGACGCTGCAAGATTTATTAATTA
>CANIZU010000077.1 GCA_947472115.1 Flavobacteriales bacterium
CGACCTGGAAAGACCTTTGGAAGTGGTTGAGGTAAGTCGAATTGCTGTTGGGGATATGCTCTGCAAGCCGTTGCCGACGCTAATAGGGGTAAATGGAACGCGAAACTTGCGTTTTTACAAGGTGTAGTTTATGCCAACGCTGAGGCCTATTGAGTTTACGCCACCGCCGAGCGATGCTTGGTAGCCAATATTTCTCAGGCCTTTGAAGGATTGTTTGATAGAAATCAAAGTGACTTGAATCCCCTGTGCATTGATGCCTCCGTTGAAAGCAGGGATGTAGGCTGTTCCGGTATCATAACTCATACGTTGGGTTTGATAGTCGATTCTGCTGTTACCCAATGCGATCCCAGAAGAAATTGCCATCGTACTTTTGGGTTTGGTTTTAAGATACCAAGCGTAGTTAATTGTCCCCATGAAGGCGTTCATGTTTACTACATATTGAAAGGATGAATAATTTCCTGGCTTGTCGAAATCGGGGTATTGCAAAGTGTCGGTTTTTACTTGTGCCCATGCATAGACCAGTCCCATTGTCCATCGGTCGCGAAAATGATATTGGTAGCCGATAGATTGTGGTTTTTTACTTATTAAACTGTTGCCCATCGATCCGAAAGTGGGTTCTAGGTTTTCTTTTAATCCTTTTGCAATGATGTTTACCAGAACTTTCGAATTTCTATCCCAATAAAAGGTCATTGCTTCCTTTTGGAAAGGGTGTAAGGGGTGCTTGTCGATGCTCGTCAAGTTTGAATTTACTGAGGTCTGATTCCCATTCCTATTCTCGATCGGAGATTTATTCTCAGTTGAGATCGGTGTTGTCTTACTTGATGTGGTAGCGGATTTTTTGGGTTTTTCCACGATGGTTTCTTGAACCTTAATGGTGTCGTCGTTACCAGAATACTGGGCTTGTGTTGGTTGAGCAATGAAAAATGCAACTGCTAGTGAAACGGATGTAATGAAGCTACGCATGTCGCAATTTACCGAGAAAATCTAATGTTTGTCGTTTTGTAGCCATTGGATCAATGAATTTTCTTGCAAGGTTGATGCAATTGTACGATATTTGTTGTAACGAATAAAAAAATAAAAAGATATACGAATATGACAACACAAACTTTAGCACAATGGAATTTGGATCCTTCGCACAGCGAAGCGCAATTCAAGGTTAGGCACTTGGTGATTTCTACGGTAACCGGTAAGTTTAAAGAATTTTCGGCGACGTTGCATGCAGCGAGCAGCACAGATTTTTCTGGTGCTCAGGTTGCTTTTTCTGCGGTTGTTAGTTCTATCGACACGAATAGTGCGGATCGCGACGGACATTTGCAATCACCTGAGTTTTTTGATGCGGCTCAGTTCCCTAGCATCGATTTTAAGAGTACTTCATTTGAGAAAATTTCGGACAATGAGTATACTGTTGTGGGCGATTTGACAATGAAGGGTGTAACCAACACAGTAGCGTTGAAGGCTGAGTTTGGTGGCGAGATGGTAGATCCTTGGGGCAATCACAAAATTGGTTTTGAGGTAACGGGTGTTGTGAAGCGCGAGGAATTCGGTTTGACTTGGAGTGCAGTAACTGAGGCAGGTGGTATAGTGGTTGGAAGCGACGTGAAGTTGATTTTCAACGTACAGTTTGCTCCAGCGCAGGCGTAAGTTTGTTTTTAATAGTGTGAACGGGGGCCGCGCTGCGCGCGGCCCCCGTTTTTTTTGTTTCTTTGTGTATGCAAAAATCGACTGTCCGACAGAATAGCTATCTCCTCCTGTTGGTTGTATTTGGCCTTTTTATTGCCTCGGAGCTGTTGGGTTTTTTGTCGGGATTCCTCGGCGCACTTACCCTCTATTTTTTCTTGCGTAAACCCCAAGCCTATCTGGATAAACGCTATAAATTGGGCAATCAAAAATCTACCATTTTTTTGTTGATTACGAGTTTTTTGTTGATCGTAGTCCCCGCAGGATTGATCATCGGAGAAGTAACTGCCCGGTTGGCCGATGTGGTATCGCATAGCGAACAGGTATTACAATCTATTAATTTGTTTATCACCGAGCAAGAGCAGCGCTTTGGTTTTGAGATTCTCACCGCCGAAAACCTTAAACAGGCTTCTTCGTTTCTCACCGCCGCGGCGACTTCCATGGTTGGGGTGATTGCCAATTCATTTGCTACGGTGGCAGTGATGTATTTTGTGCTCTATTTTATGTTACTCAACCGCAGAGCGATGGAAGCCTGGTTTTTTACCTATCTACCGCTAGAAGATAATCACATCGCCCTCATTGGCAAGGAACTGAATTCACTGGTGATTTCGAATGCGGCGGGTATTCCAGCTACTGCTTTTGTACAAGCCATTCTCGCTGTGATTTGCTATGCGTTTTTGGGTGTCGATGATTTGTTGTTTTGGTTCTGTGCCACCGCCATCGCAGCGATAATCCCACTCGTGGGGGCGAGTCTTGCCTATGTGCCGTTGGCTGTCTTGCAGTATACTTCTGGACATCCTACGCAAGCTTGGGTAGTGTTGATTTTTGGGATTGCGGTGTTGGGGACAGTTGACAATGTTGTACGTCTATATATTCAAAAGAAATGGGGCGATGCGCATCCGCTGATCACCATTTTCGGGGTGATTATTGGGGTGAATATTTTCGGATTTATGGGCTTAATTTTTGGTCCGATACTCATCAGTTTGTTTATCCTGCTGGTGAAAATTTACATGCGTGAGTTTCATGTGGGCGGGATGACATATACGGGCAATTTGGATGCACCCAATGCACATCAAGGCAAGACAGAGGTCTAAAAAGTTGGAGCATAGCAAATCAATGAAAGATAGAATCAAAATACAACGCTGAATCATGTCGATTTACCAATACGATCAAAAATTCGAACACATTCTCGCTCTTGAGCATCCATTTGCTGTTGGGGAATACGAAGAATGCGTTTTTTCTCATGTCGATTTTGGATCGGCCAACCTCACCGATTTCAATTTCTCGGGCTGTGTGTTTGCGCATTGCAATTTAAGCGGGGTGCGTTTGGATGGTGCCATTTTGCGCGATTGTAAATTTGAGCATTGCAAGTTGCTGGGGCTTAGGTTCGAGACCTGTAATACGCTTATTTTTTCGGTGTCGTTCGCGGATTGTTTGTTGGATCACTCATCGTTTTATCAACTCAAACTAAAGAAAACCCCTTTTTCGCGATGTCATTTGAAGGAGGTAGATTTTACCGAGGCCGACCTAAGTGAGGTCGATTTTGCTGATTGTAATCTCATGGATGCGCTGTTTGATCGGACCAATTTGGAGAAGGCGAATTTTTCAACGGCACAGTATTATCGCATCGATCCCAATACCAATAACATCAAAAAGGCCAAATTTTCTTTGGATGGATTGCCGGGGTTATTGGCAGCCTACAATATTGAGATTCGATAGTTGGATTTTTTACAAATTGAAATTCGGGTTTTGCGATTTTCATCCTTGATGGATGTAGTTTAATGCGCGAAATTTGTAAAACCTTTTGTTGTAACTTTGTTTTAACATGATTACCGTTAAACTCAGAAACATAGGCAACAGCAAGGGGATAATTATTCCTAAAGAACTATTGGCTTTGTGTAATATGGACGAGGAAGTAAGCATCGAAATAAAAGGTCAGCAATTGATTGTGAGTAAGGTATCGGGTAAAAGCATCGACTGGGATAGTGCTTTTCAACAATGCGATACAGAGAATCTATCCGAAAGGCAAATTGCCCAAACGTTTACGGATTTTCCAAACACATTTGATCAGGAGGAATGGACATGGTGAAAAAGCAATACGATGTGTGGATGATTCAACTTGATCCCGCCCTTGGGTCTGAGATTCAAAAGGTGCGTCCCTGTCTCGTGGTTTCGCCCACCGCGTCAAATAATTTCCTGAAGCGCTCAGTAGTTGTCCCGTTGACATCCACTCGAAAATCATTGCCAACGCGTCTGGATTGTATGTTTCAGAAACGACAAGGCCAGTTGGCGATAGATCAGGTTAGGGCTGTGGACGATCAGCGTTTTTTACAGCGACTAGGTAGCATCGACAAGAAATCGGCCCGTGGAACGGCTGATTTATTGATGCAGTTTTTTCGATATCCCACAGAGTAAGACAAGGTTCAGGGGTAATTGGTTTTTTATAGTACTTTGTATTACATAGTACTAAAATTTTAATGTATGTTTGTGCCATGGATTTGGAAAATACCCAATCGCAGATGCGCAAGGGGATCTTAGAGTACTGCATTTTACAGATTATTTCTCAGGGGTCTTGTTATTCATCCGACATACTGGATCGTCTTAAGCATGCCAAATTGTTGGTGGTGGAGGGTACTTTGTATCCGTTGCTCACTCGCCTGAAAAATGGGGGATTGTTGAGTTATCGCTGGGAGGAATCCAAATCAGGTCCGCCGCGGAAATATTTTGAGATCACTGAAACCGGTGCAGAATTTTTGGCATCGCTGCGCAGTACCTGGTCGGAATTGCAGTTTGCCGTAGATTGTGTATCGCGCATCGCAACGAATCAGAAATTGAATCATATCGAAAATAATCAAAATCAAAATCAAAATCAAACCACATCAACTCAACAACCATGAACCGAATTATTTCAGCCAACATCAACGGGTTTGTTTTCCAAATCGATGAGATTGCTTACGACCGATTGAAGCAATATTTGGAATCGCTGCGCCTCCGAATTACTGAAAAGGAAGTATATGACGACATCGAAAATCGGATTGCGGAGTTATTTAGTCACATGTTAAATTCGGGGACCCCCGCCATTTTTATCAATCAGGTGGAGGACGTCATTGCTCAAGTTGGTTCTGCCGAACAGTTGGGCGACGCCATGGATAATTCGGATACGGAGGGAACGGATAGTACGAATGGTGGAGCGGGCTCGAATGGTGGAGCGGGTACAAAGGGCAATGAGGAACCTAGGGCTTCAGGTGAGCCAAATATGTATGGCAAGGACGGGAAGCGTCTGTATCGCAACGAGGACGATGTTGTGGTCTACGGTGTTTGTAGCGGGATTGCAGCGTATTTTGGATGGGATCCAGTATTTGTGCGGGCGGTTTCTGGTATTTTGGCGGTTGCCTCGTTTGGAACGGTGATTTTGGTTTATATCTTTTTGATGATAATTATTCCGGCCGCATCTACACCGGCGGAGAAATTGCAGATGCGGGGAGAGCCGGTAAATTTTGATAATTTGGCGAAGGTGGTGGATCATAATGTTCGCTCTGCTTATGAGTCGGCCTATGCTAAGGCGATGGAGAGTGTGAAGCCCCGCGCGAAGCGCGGGCTGAGTAAAACAGGTAGGCTGCTCGTCAAGTTTCTGGCTGCTTTTGCCCTGGTGGCCCTGTTTTCCATCATAGTTCCTGGCGTTATTGGCGCGGTGCTTTCTGCCGGTATGATTGCTTTTGTTTTCGATGCCTTTTACGATTATTTCTTACTGGGTTATACCTACTTGTTCGGCACCATTTTGGCCATCTGCGCTGTGGTTTTGGTGCCTTTGATTCAAATGATTTACGGCCTCATTCGCATCTTGGTAAATGGGAAGAAGATGAGTCCCTTCTTGCGCTGGCCGTTGAACGTGGCCTTTTGGATCGCCTTGGTATTTTTAACGGTTAAATCGGTTGAAGTGGGCCGCGGTTTTTCGACTTCAGCATCGGTGAATTTTGCCAAAACGTGTGAGCAAGTGGATAGCGCAAAAACCATTTCGGTGCGAACCGAAACCGTGCCTTTGAAATTGGAAAGTGAATTAGACGGTCGTGCCCGTGAGGAGTTGGACGCGTCCATCAACGACATTGATGTGGAAGTTACGTTGAACGGTGGCCATGGTTACCACGGAGAACATGCTTTCTACGATCTGATGGTCAACCGTGCCAGCAATGATGTTTCCTTGACCATCGCCAATACACTGGAGTCCAAGCCCTTCGTAACAGTTTTCAAACGCAGCAGGGGTAGTCGTTTGAATGCGGTTTCCAATGCCGCAGGTTTGCGTTACGATGTTCGATGGGATTCAACAACGTTGTTTTTGCCCGATGTGTTGATTTTGGGTAAAAATGCGCCATGGCGAAATCCATCGGTGGAAGTTGTCTTGAACTTGCCTGCCGGATACCAAGCCAACATCGATCGCAGCTGCAGGGATTTGATTTCCTACGTCAACGATCAATACTTGGGACTCGACGATATGGAAAATGGCTATGCAAGGGTGCGGTCTACCGAAAGCGGCGTTGAAATGATTCTGCCGTAAAATTCGTAAATTGCCATACTTATGAAACGCTTCATCACCGCGTTGGGTATGGTTTTCTTACTAAAATCGGCCATCGCCCAAACCAAAGGAAATTGGCAGCAAGAGGTAAATTACACCATCAAGGTAACCTTGGACGATCAAGCCCACATGCTTCGTGGTTCTGAAGAGTTTGCGTATACCAACAATTCGCCGGCCACACTCAATTCATTGTATATTCATTTATGGCCGAACGCTTACAAGAATAAAAATACTGCACTAGCCAAGCAATTGATGATGTCGGGCAAAGACTATTTATTTCGAAATGATCCAGAATATCAGGGATTTATCGATTCGTTGGACTTCAAGGCCGATGGGATAGCGGTACAGTTGACGTACGATGCAAAGCACATAGATATCGCTCAGCTGACATTAAATAAGCCTTTGGCGCCGGGAGAAAAAGTGGTGATTACTACGCCGTTTCGGGTAAAATTGCCTTCAGGCGAGGTGTCGCGCATGGGTCACATCGGACAAACGTATCAAATCACGCAGTGGTATCCAAAACCAGCGGTCTACGATGAAAAAGGTTGGCATCCGATGCCGTATTTAAATCAAGGTGAGTTTTATTCAGAATATGGAAGCTTCGACGTAAGTATCACATTGCCAGAGGATTATACGGTGGGTTCAACGGGCGATTTACAGACGGAGCGTGAAATCAAGCGGTTGAATTTATTGGCCGAATACAATGGGGTGACCAGTTTAAAGCCCAACCAAAGTTCTGGGGTCGCCGGTGGCAAACCTGAGCCTTCCACCGAGGAAAAATCGGAGCCAGTGTATCCGTTTCAAGAAAATTTGGATAAGGAACTCATCCCTGCGGGTATGTATCGCGCGGCTGATATCCCCATCCGGAGGTCGGAATTGGATTGGTCGAAAATTGATAAGTTCTACGCCAACAACAACCCCGACGGAAATCGTGATTCTTGGGTTGAGAAGGCTAAGGTCATGAAAACCATTCGTTATACGCAGTCGCGGGTGCACGATTTTGCTTGGTTTGCCGATAAAACATTTCTCGTGTTGAAAGGCCAAGTGGTATTGCCTCGCAGTGGAAGAACGGTAACGACTTGGGCAATGTATACCAAAGGTTCGGAGGAATTATGGAAGCCCCATGCGTTGGAGTATTTGCACGATGGTATTTTGAAATATTCGCAGTGGAATGGCGATTATCCTTACAATCAGGTTACGGCGGTTGACGGGACCATCAGTGCGGGTGGCGGAATGGAGTATCCGAATGTGACGGTGATTGGCGGCGTATCGAATAAAGAAGCGCTTGAAGTGGTGATTGTGCATGAGGTGGGACACAACTGGTTTTACGGTATTTTGGGCAGCAACGAGCGCGATTTTGGGTGGATGGACGAAGGGTTGAACACCCTGAATGAGATGCGTTATGTGGCGTCGAAGTATCCAACGAATACGCGTTTGAGTGATATGGTGAAGGGCTTTGCAAAGAAATTGGGATTGTTGGGATTGTCGCACAAAGACGAGGGCGATTTGATGTATCGATGCATGGCTTCGTTTGGCGTGGATCAACCCATACAAACGTTGTCGACGGATTTCTCTTCAGCCAATTACGGCGGGGTGATGTATCAAAAAACGGGATTGGTGTTTCATTATTTGAAGGCCTATTTGGGCGATTCGATGTTTGATGTTTGCATGCAAGCGTATTTTGAACGTTGGAAGTTTAGGCATCCGCAGCCTGAGGATTTTCGGGCGGTTTTGGAAGAAACGAGCGGACAGAAATTGGGCTGGTTGTTCGATGATTTGATTGA
>CANIZU010000078.1 GCA_947472115.1 Flavobacteriales bacterium
GATTTGTAGTACTCACTTTGGGCGTTTCCCATTTGTTGGGGCCCAATAGGAAAACTGCTAAACGTGAAGACAATTTTGAGTGTGGTATTGAAAACCAAGGAAATGCGAGATTTCCTGTTTCAGTAAAGTACTTTCTATCAGCCATTTTGTTCGTGCTGTTTGACGTAGAGGTGATCTTCTTTTATCCCTATGCTGTCAACTTTAAAGAAATGGGCTGGTCGGGCTTCGGCGCAGTCGTAGCCTTTGTTGGCTTCTTTTTGATGGGTTTTATATATGTTTGGAAACGTGGTGCCCTTGAATGGGAAAAATAAAAAAGTATGGTAAAAGTTGTTGAATCACCCGAAGGAGTAGAAGGACAAGGTTTCTTCGCTACCTCATTGGATAAAGTTATTGGATTGGCACGCGCCAATTCTATCTGGCCTTTGCCTTTCGCTACCTCATGTTGTGGAATTGAATTTATGGCCACCATGGGAGCCAATTATGATTTGGCGAGATTTGGTTCTGAGCGTTTGGCGTTTACACCCCGACAAACAGATTTATTGATGGTGATGGGTACAATCTCAAAAAAGATGGCCCCGGTCCTTAAGCAAGTTTATGACCAAATGGCAGAACCCAAATGGGTATTGTCGGTTGGTGCTTGCGCCTGTTCAGGTGGAATTTTTGATACCTACAGCGTTTTGCAAGGAATAGATAAGGTAATTCCAGTGGATGTTTACGTGCCGGGTTGTCCGCCGCGCCCTGAACAAATCATCGAAGGATTGATGAAGATTCAAGAATTGGCGAAAAACGAGAGTCTTCGCAGAAGAGATACCGATGAATATGCCAAAATGCTGGAGAGTTATAACATTGAACAAGCCAAATAAGAAGAATCATGAAAAACGAGATCTTAACGGCTTTTATCAATGAGAACACGAATAACTCAGCGGTTTGTTCAGTAGATCAATACGATATGCTCAATGCCAATATCAAAGCGGATCAACTGATTGATTTGGTTGATGGATTGAAAAACAAGCAGGGTTTTATTTACCTCACAGATATTTGTGCTGCGCATTATCCCGAAAAGGTGGGTGCAGAATTCGAAGTGATTTATCACTTGCATAATCTCATCGAAAATCAACGTGTTCGATTGAAAGTGGCATTGGCTGAGTCTGATATCAATATTCCAACCTTAACGGTCCATTTTGTTGGTGCCAATTGGATGGAAAGAGAAACGTTTGACTTTTATGGCGTAAACTTCGTAGGTCACCCTGACTTGCGTAGAATTTTGAATATGGACGATATGGATTATCATCCCTTGCGTAAACAATACGCTTTGGAAGATGAAACCAGAACCGATAAAAATGATACATTCTTCGGACGATGAGCGAGTTAATTATTAAAAGTACAGGTCAAATGATCTCTACGGAGACCATCGATGGCGATATAGCAACCCTAAACCTAGGACCAACGCACCCGGCAACCCATGGAATCTTTCAGAATATCTTGAAAGTAGATGGTGAGCGGATTTTGAGTGCCGAACCTACCATTGGTTACATACATAGAGCCTTCGAAAAATTGGCCGAACGTAGACCTTACAATCAAATCACTCCAATAACTGATCGATTAAACTATTGCTCATCACCCATCAATAATATTGGTTGGCACATGACGGTGGAAAAATTGGCCGGAATTGAAGTGCCAAAGAGAGTGGATTATATGCGTGTGATTGTCATGGAGTTGGCTCGTATCGCCGATCACTTGGTTTGTAATTCGGTGATTGGAGTGGATACAGGTGCCTTAACAGGATTTACGTACATGTTCCAAGAGCGTGAGAAAATCTATGAATTGTATGAAGAAATTTGCGGCGCCCGTTTAACAACCAATTTGGGTAGAATCGGGGGCTTTGAACGCGATTTTAATGATATTTTTCATGCCAAATTAAATGCCTTCCTGAAAGAGTTTCCTGTCAATTTTGAGGAGTTTGATCGTTTGCTTACCCGTAACCGTATTTTTATGGACCGTGTCATTGGCGCCGGACCCATTGCAGCGGAAAGAGCCGTGGAGTACAGTTTCTCAGGTCCCAATTTGAGGGCTGCAGGATTGGATTACGACGTGCGTGTGATGAATCCATATTCAAGTTACCAAGATTTTGATTTTAGCATCCCTGTAGGAAAAGATGGTGATACCTATGATCGTTTCGTGGTACGTCAGGAAGAAATCCGTCAGAGCTTAAGCATCATCCGTCAGGCCTTGGATAAAATGCCTTCTGGTGATTTCCATGCCAATGTACCGGAATTCTATTTGCCTCCAAAAGAAGAAGTATATCGCAGTATGGAATCGCTTATTTATCACTTTAAAATAGTGATGGGTGAAACTACGATCCCTGCCGGTGAAGTATATTACTCAGTAGAAGGTGCCAACGGTGAGTTGGGTTATTATTTGGTGAGTGATGGCGGTCGTACCCCATATCGTCTGCATTTCCGCAGACCATGTTTTATCTATTATCAAGCTTATCCAGAAATGATTGTGGATTCAGTGCTCAGCGATGCGATTTTGACGATGAGTAGCATGAACGTAATCGCTGGTGAGTTAGACGCTTAATTGTATCGTTGTGAGTCAAGAGAATATTCAATTACCAGAAGATTTGTTGCAAGAAGTGGGGCGACAAATTGCGAAATTCCCGGAAGGGATGCAGAAGAGTGCTTTGTTGAGCGTTTTGCATATCGCACAAGCCCATTTTGGTCATCTATCTGAACCCGTGATGGATTATGTGGCCCGATTGCTACATATTTTGCCCATCGAGGTGTATGAAGTGGCTACCTTTTATTCAATGTACGATACCGTTCCGGTTGGGAAGGTGAAATTGGAAGTTTGTCGGACAGGTCCATGTATGATTGAAGGCGCAGAAAAAATCGTATCGTATATAGAGAATAAACTGGGCATCAAAGACGGTGAAACCACCGCTGATGGAATGTTTACACTGAAAACAGTGGAATGTTTGGGTGCATGTGGATATGCGCCTATGTTACAGGCCGGAGAGAAGTTTCATGAGCACCTAACAGAAGCCAAGGTCGACGAATTAATCGAACAGTACCGCAATAACCCTAAAGCCAATTATTTGGGCCTATAACTATGGATCGCAAACTATTATTAGAGCATATCGGGGTAGAAGGGATTCATACCCACGATGTATATCGCAAGCAAGGCGGATATAAGGCGGTTGAAAAAGCCCTAAAATCTATGTCGCCCGATGATATTGTTGAAGAAGTTAAAAAATCTGGACTTAGAGGTCGCGGTGGTGCTGGATTCCCAACGGGGATGAAGTGGAGTTTTATTGCAAAGCCAGAAGGCGTTCCGCGTCATTTTTTGTGTAATGCAGACGAAAGTGAGCCAGGTACATTCAAGGATCGTTATTTGATGGAGAAAATCCCTCACCTTTTGATTGAAGGAATGATCTTGTCGTCCTATGCTTTGGGATGCAACCAATCCTACATCTATATCCGTGGTGAATACATGTATGTCCTTCAGATTTTGGAAAAAGCCATCGCCGAAGCCTATGCAAATGGATGGTTGGGCAAAAATATCAAAGGAAGTGGATTTGATTTGGATTTGGCAGTTACAACCGGTGCAGGTGCTTATATCTGTGGTGAAGAAACTGCATTAATAGAAAGTTTGGAAGGTAAAAGGGGCAATCCTAGGATAAAGCCACCTTTTCCCGCCGTAAAAGGATTATGGGGCCGACCTACAGTAGTAAATAATGTAGAAACGATTGCTGCCGTTGTTCCCATCGTAAATGAAGGGGGCGATGCTTATGCTCAGTTTGGCATTGGAAGAAGTACTGGAACTAAATTGATTAGTGCCTCGGGCAATATCAATAAGCCGGGGGTTTACGAAATCAATATGGGGATTACCGTGGAAGAGTTTATTTACTCTGATACCTATTGCGGTGGGATGAAAAATGGAAAAAAACTCAAGGCCTGTGTGCCAGGTGGTTCTTCTGTACCCATTTTACCTCACTATTTGGTGTGCAAAACAGCCGCAGGTGAAGACCGATTAATGTCGTACGAAAGTTTGTCCGATGGCGGTTTCGCTACCGGAAGTATGTTGGGCTCGGGCGGTTTTATCGTTTACGATGAAGACCAATGTATCGTTCGAAATACATGGAATTTCTCGCGCTTTTATCATCATGAAAGTTGCGGACAGTGTAGCCCTTGTCGAGAAGGAACGGGTTGGATGGAGAAAGTTTTGCATCGTTTAGAATATGGACATGGTAAAATGGAAGACATCGATTTGCTTTGGGATATTCAGAGAAAAATTGAAGGCAATACCATTTGTCCTTTGGGCGATGCGGCTGCTTGGCCAGTTGCGGCTGCGATTCGACATTTCAGAGAGGAATTTGAATGGCACGTAAATGAACCCAAACTTTGTGTAACAAAAAATTACGGTTTAGTAACCGAGAAAAAATTTGAGCCAGTTAACGCATAATTATGTCAGAAACTAACCCAAAATTCAAAGTAACCATCGATGGTGTAGAAGTGGAAGTAGATCCAGGAACTACCATCTTGAATGCAGCACGATTGATTGGCGGTGATGTCGTTCCCCCAGCTATGTGCTACTATAGCAGTCTGCAAGGTAGTGGCGGTAAATGTCGTACCTGCCTAGTTGAGGTAAGCAAAGGCTCCGAAAAAGATCCACGACCTATGCCTAAATTGGTGGTAAGTTGTTCAACTCCGATCATGGATGGTATGGAAGTGAAGAACAAGAGCAGTGAAAAGGTGATGGATGCCCGCGCTGGCGTGGTTGAAATGCTTTTGATCAATCACCCATTAGATTGCCCAATTTGCGATCAGGCAGGTGAATGTGACTTGCAGAATTTGGCCTACGAACATGGTAAGAGCACAACTCGCTACGAATTTGAAAGAAGAACCTTTGATAAGGTAGATATCGGTGAATATATCAAGTTGCACATGACGCGTTGTATTTTGTGTTACAGATGTGTTTATACTGCCAACCAATTGACCGATCAACGGGAACACGGTATCCTAAATCGTGGTGATGCTGCTGAAATCGGGACTTTTATCGAAAAGAATTTAAAGAACGAATTCATTGGCAATGTGATCGATGTTTGTCCGGTCGGTGCCTTAACGGATAAAACGTTTAGATTCCGGTCTCGGGTTTGGTATACCAAGCCTATGGATGCTCATAGAGATTGCAAATGTTGTTCGGGAAAAGCTGTAGTTTGGATGATAGGCGATGAAGTGGCTCGTGTTACTGCCCGCAAAGATCAATACGGCGAAGTAAAAGAGTTTATTTGCAATGAATGTCGTTTCGAAAAGAAAGAAAAATCCGATTGGACAATTGAAGGGCCTCGACATATTGATCGTAATTCAGTGATTTCTGCCAACCATTACGAGGTAGAAGCACCAGCGCATACACCATTATTAAACAAAGCATAAGACGGATATGGACAGTGCATTATTCTTAGAAAAACTCATTCTCATTGTAGTTATCTTGATGATTACGTTGGTGATGGCGTTATACTTTACATTCGGCGAACGCAAAATTGCCGCTTTCTTTCAAGATCGTTTGGGTCCAAACAGGGTAGGTCCATTTGGTATTTTTCAGCCTTTTGCCGATGGTGGTAAATTGTTGTTCAAGGAAGAAATCATCCCTAAAAATGCAGAAAAATGGCTCTTTATTTTGGGTCCGGGCATCGCGATGATCGTTGCTACCATTACCAGCGCGGTTATTCCATGGGGTACTTCATTGCCGATTTTTGGTAGAACTGTCCAATTACAAGTTGCCGATGTCAACATTGGTATTTTGTACATTATGGGCATCGTGAGTATCGGAGTTTATGGTATCATGATCGGAGGATGGGCATCGAACAATAAATATTCATTGTATGGTGCGATTCGTGCGAGTGCGCAAATGATTAGCTATGAACTCAGTATGGGCTTGGCTTTAATCGCCGTTGTAATGATGAGCGGAACTCTGAGTTTGAAAGAGATGGTTGAGCAGCAGCAAGGACTGAACTGGAATGTTTGGTATCAGCCATTGGGATTCTTATTGTTTTTGACATGCGCATTGGCAGAATGTAACCGTGCGCCCTTTGATTTGGCGGAATGTGAGACGGAATTGATAGGGGGTTATCACGTAGAATACTCTTCCATGAAATTGGGTTTCTACCTATTTGCAGAATACATCAACATGTTTATCTCTAGCGCTGTAATGGCTTGTGTTTACTTTGGAGGATATAATTTCCCAGGTATGCATTTGATCACGGATCCTACCTGGTTGGGATTGGCGCAAGTTGCGGTGATGTTTGGAAAAATATTCTTCTTCGTATTCCTATTTATGTGGATTCGTTGGACATTGCCACGTTTCAGATACGATCAATTAATGCGATTGGGTTGGAAATCAATGATTCCCTTAGCCTTGTTGAATATGTTGGCAACTGGCGCCGTGTCGTTATATAACACCTACGGATTCTAAGTTAATCCCAAAGAATTTATTACTGAGGAGGAAAGAAATTTCCTCCTTTTTTATTTGGATTGAAAATGCTCAAGCACTCTTTCCATTTTGATTCCGCGACTTCCCTTAATAAAAGCATATTCCGTTTCGATGGGATGCGTATCCAGCCAATCTAGCAATGAATCTATCGTTTTAAAGCGATAAGGGTGGTTGGGGCAGGCATGGCAGAATTCATCGCCAACGATAAAAGTATTTTGTTCAATACCCAATGATGTACATAAATCGAGCAACGCCTTATGTTCAGTTTCGCTGTGATCGCCGAGTTCAAGCATATCGCCTAAGAATAGTTGCTTATTGCCCTTCAGCGTTGCAAAAGACTGTATGGCAAAGGTCATTGAGCTTGGATTTGCATTGTAAGCGTCAAGGAAGATCTGAATTCCGTTTATCGTCCGCCATTCACTGCGGTTGTTGCTGGGAACATACTGACACGCCAACGACATAGATTGATGCGCATCTAAGCCATAAAAAACGCCCAATGCAGAGCCAAACAGAAGGTTGTAGGCATTGTATCGCCCACTCAAAGTAGAAGAGAAAGAACCCAAATTAACTTGATTGTGATAGAAATCAAATGTCAGCAACGGCATCTCTTCGTGAATGTCTACGTAGAAATCAGCTTCTTTATTTAATGTACTGATAGTTAATTTTTTGCCCAATCGCTTCTTCATGGAGTTTAGCCAATTATCGTCGATATTTACAATCGGCAAGCCTTGAGATGACATCAAGCTGAGGTATACTTCACTTTCTTCTTTGGCAACTGTTTCGATATCTCCGAAACCTTCTAAATGTTCTTTTCCAATATTTGTAATGATGCCGGCGTCGGGGGAAATCAAATCACACAGCACTTTCATCTCACCAGGATGATTGGTCCCAAGTTCAATGATGGCATATTCGTGCGATGGGGTGATGCTCAATAATGTCAACGGAACACCAATGTGATTGTTCCAATTTCCTGGGGTCGCCAAGGTGATGCCAGCGGCACTTAATACAGTCCTGCCGACTTCTTTTGTCGTTGTTTTTCCATTGCTACCTCCAACAATAATCTTTTTGCACGACATCTGGGCAAAATGGTGCTTGGCCAACTGCTGCAATGCGATGAGGCTGTTTTCAACGTATACAAAGCGGTTGTCGATTTTTAAAGCTTCACTATCCACGATTACTAGGCGAGCGCCTTGTTCTATGGCTTGCACTGCAAACTGGTTTCCATCATATCGGTCGCCCTTTAGGCACAAAAACACATCCCCCGGTTTTAGCGCCCTAGAATCCGTGCACAACTGGTAATTTGATTCAATAAAAGTGGGGTATACGCTATCGATGAAGTCCGACCATTCCATATTTCAAACCTAATTCAATTCGATACGGGAATGCAAACAATAAATCCCC
>CANIZU010000079.1 GCA_947472115.1 Flavobacteriales bacterium
AATATGACCTTTTAATCCCTAGCGATGAAAAAACACATTCTTACCCTCGCCCTTGCCGCTACCTTGCTCGCATCAAGCTGTAAGCGAAACAACAGTTCATTCGATGGTCCTAGCCTCAGCGATCTCAACGGTCAGTTTGGTATGTTACAGCCCTTCCAAGCCAGCAAATCTTCGGTGGATTTTTCAAAAGCCGAAACCGTTGGCTTCACTGCCAAGTTTACCAAACTCTGTGATTGGACGATTCGCATCAAAGGAAGTAATTCTGGTGCGCAGAAATTTATCACCGGAAAAAGTAGAATTATCGATGCGTCAACGGCGACATGGAATGGTAGTACAACTGTTTTCCCGATGTTCAAAAACGAACCCTGCGTGGCGACTTTATTGGTGAAAGGTGTCACCGATACTTTTAATGTCACAATGGGAATTACTGGACTCCGAATCCCATCAGGTTTTGTAGTTTCTAACTTTGAATCAGGCATGAACCCGAAATGGACCACATTTATTCAGTCGGGCGGCGCCATGGATTTCAAAATTCACAACGATCAATTCAACGTTGAAGGTAGCAATTATCTAAACATGGCTGGGACGGTGAATTGGGACTGGCTCATCGGCATGGTCGATTTCCCAGCATCAGCCTACGGAAAAACTACCTATCCATTAAGCACAGTGGGCGAAGACGTTTACTTCAACTGCCTGATTTACGGAAAGGCCAATACCAATGAAAGTCGGGTGTTATTTCAGTTCCGCGAAGACGACAACGCCAATGGAAAGTTTGATCCCGCCGGCGACGACCAATACGACAATGAACTAAGAATTACCTGGGAAGGGTGGAAATTGGTATCGTTCAAATACACGGATATGATTCACTTGGTAAACGGCGTTCCTGCGAGCAACAATGGAAATAGTCGACATAACCCAAATTCATTGGTCATGGTAAGCATGTTGCATTTGGCCAATCCATCGAACGGCGCGGCGAGCACAAAAATCGACTGTATCATGTTCACAGAAAAAGGTCCGTTAGAGCTATAACGATGATGCATTGCCGAAAGGATAATTTAATCTCACCACTCCTTCACAGCTGTTGGCTTGGATTCGTCTGGGTTTTCCTTGTGATGTTTCCTAGTCGCAGTTTCGCGCAGACGGATACCAACGACATTCAAAAAATGGATACGGTTTCGGTGAAAGGAAAGTGGTTACATGCCAAAAAACAAGGACTATACGATTTGTCCTCGGCAGCTGAAAGTCCAAATATCAATGGGTTTTACGCGCTCCAACTAATGGACGAGGATTTAGGACAGCAAGTATGGATTTCCAAAGAACCCAAATGCGTTCAAATCAAAAAAGAAACAGGCAATGCCCAAAAAGGAAACAATTATATACGTTTAACTTGGGATAAAATTGGCGGCGGATGCACCTGGATTGGCATGGGGATCGGCTGGGACAACTGGCAACCCAAAGACATGAGCGGACTTCGCGATGCAGCCCGATTGTCGTTTCAGTTCAAGAGTACCAGCGATACACTTCGTTCCCTTCCCTTCGCAATCGCCTTTGAAGATTATACCGGCGCTCAATGTTGGTTGGGATTTTCGTCAAAATTGATCACTACACCCATTTCGAGTAGCAGTTGGACAGAAGTCTCTATCCCTATGTCGATGTTCCCCTTCGAGTCCTTCAAAACCGACCCATCAATGATCAAACAATTCATACTCCAATTGGAAGCCGATGGTGAAATTCTGATCGATAATATTTGCCTCAAACCGCTGTAAATTGGATTATCCCCAAAATTTAACGATACATTTTTCATGATTTCATAAACCTCAAATCAACTCTAGCATGAAAACACTCATCTCCATGAATCCCCCGAAATTCCGTTCGATATTCTGCATATTGTTATTTTTAGCATTCTCGGCTTCCGTTGCAAACGGTCAGAATGAAAAACTTCAATCAACTCCTACTTCCTCCCCATTCGAAAAACTCATCGCTTCGATGTCGTTGGAAGAGAAAGTAGGCCAAATGACCCAAATCGATTTGGGTGTAATCGCAAAAGGGGCACCATGTGCGCTAACACAGCCGCAGACCATCGACACCGACAAACTTCGCATCGCTTTTGAAAAATACCACGTTGGATCCATCCTAAATGTCGGTTGCGGCTCAGGAACAATCAGCCTAGAAAACTGGAAACAGATTCACAGCGAAATTGCGGCGGCCAACACGAAATACCTACCCAATGTGCCGGTTTTATTTGGCATTGACGCTATACACGGCGCCAACTACACGCAAGGAGCAACCATGTTCCCCCAGCAAATTGGTCAAGCTGCTACATGGAACCCCGATTTAATTACCCAAGCGGCCGAAATCACAGCTTACGAAGTCAGAGCAAGCGGTATTCCTTGGAACTTCTCCCCTGTTTTAGACTTAGGACGTCAGCCTTTATGGTCGAGGTTTTTTGAGACCTACGGCGAAGATGTTTTCCTAGCAAAATCAATGACATCGGCCTGCATTCGAGGCTATCAGGGAAATAAAATGAGCCTAAATAATCCATCGGCATCGGGATTTCCTTCGTTAACACCGAACGACAAATCATTGGATATCACGGAATCTTTGCATTTGGAGAATTCCGCATCACAAGGCATCGACCCTTACCATGTATCGGCGTGTATGAAGCATTTTTTGGGATACAGCTACCCATTGAGTGGGAAGGATAGAACGCCCGCATGGATATCGGATCGTGAATTGAGGGAGTATTTCTTGCCCACTTTTGAAAAAGCGATAGAGGAAGGTGCACTTACGGTGATGATTAACTCTGGGGAGATTAACGGAACGCCGGTTCACATCAACCCAGATATTTTAACCAAATTACTCCGCACAGAGTTGGGATTCAAGGGGTTGGCGGTGACGGATTGGGAAGACATTTACAAATTGCAGACGACCCACAAAGTGGCGGCCTCGCTGCGCGAGGCCGTGAAACTAGCTATCAATGCCGGGATCGACATGTCGATGACCCCCAATGATTATCAGTTCACGGAATTACTAATCGACCTAGTAAAATCGGGAGAAGTGCCGATGTCGAGAATCGACGAATCCGTAGCAAGAATCCTACACGTGAAGCAGCAATTGGGCTTATTCAATCCAACCGTAGTAACCTACCCCAACTTCGGAAGTGAGGATCATCAAAAAGCAGCCCTCGCCGCCGCCGAAGAAAGCATCACACTGCTAAAAAATAACAATGGGATTTTACCGCTGAACCCCAACCAAAACTTGTTCATTTTTGGAAACGCCGCCAACGACCTCAACATCCTCAACGGCGCATGGTCAAACACCTGGCAAGGAACCGATTCACAGTACCAACACAACCCCAACTACCCTACGATTCTAGAAGAACTCAGAGGTAACAATGCTTGGCAAGGAATAAAGTTTGGCAAGATCACCCATTTACAAGGCGGAGACATCAACAAACTCCTTTCAAAAAAACAGAAGAAAGAAATCAGCAGCACGCCCACCGTTGCCATCTTCTGCCTTGGCGAAAAACCCGGCACGGAAATTCCGGGCAACATCAACGACCTTGAGGCCGAAATCGACCCAAATGATCGCGGCATCTATGAATATTTCAAGTCAAAAAACATCCCCATCATATTGATATTGGTGACCGGAAGGCCTCGCATCGTCACTGAAATCACCAATGCCTCACAAGCCGTAATCCAAGCCTATTTGCCAGGAAATTCAGGCGGTACAGCCATCGTCAATGTCCTTTTGGGCACTACCAACCCATCCGGTAAATTGCCTTATACCTATCCAAAATTCGCAGGAGACATCGTTCACTACGACCATAAAAATGCGGAGAAAAACGATGTCTTTTTTGGCACCAAAGCCTACGATCCCTTGTTTGATTTTGGACATGGACTGAGTTATACGACCTTTGAATTGAGCGACCTAAATATTAGCGAGGCGGAATTTCCTTCGGTGATTAAAGCTGTCACTCCCATCGAGAAAAACCTCGATGGAAAAGGGTATCAATGTCGAGTAAAAATTACCAATAGTGGAAAATTAGCCGGCAAAGAAGTCGTCCAAGTGTACTACCGCGATGAGTTCGCAAGCATCACCCCGAGCAGTAAAAAACTCTGTGGTTTTGTCAAAACGCCACTTTTGCAACCTGGCGAAAGCTACCTAGCCGACATTTGGATTCCGCTCGCAAACCTCAGTTTTATAAACAAAGACCTCCAACGCATCATCGAACCCGGCGACGTAACCTTTATGGTTGGCGCACTGAGTCAAACCATTACCCTTAAGTAAATCAAAATGAAAGACAGCATTATCCCCCGCCCTTCAAGAAAAAATTGGCTACTGAATGCCGGCATCGCAGGATTTATTGCCTTGGCGGCAGTTGGAACCTCTTGTGAGCAATCCGATCCACCAACAGGAAAGCATGTGATCAAGGATTCAGGCGACCTAGTCTTTTCGGGTTATGGCTGGAAAATCAAATCAAGTACTACCCCCGTTGGACCCGGCCCATGCTACTTCAATGGCGATAGCTGCGTTTGGGTGGATAAACAAGGCAGATTACACATGCAAATTGCATACATCAATGGCAAATGGCAAACGAGCGAAATCATTAATACCGCCAATACGGGTTATGGAACTTACATTTTTACCGTAGATAGCGACATTTCTAATTTTAATGATCGCGTAGTTCTTGGATTATTCACTTGGGACAATAATACCTTTATTGACCAGGGCAATAGCGAAGTGGATATTGAGTTTGCGAAGTGGTTTAAAGCATCGGACACACTAATGCTCACCACTTCGGTGCAGCCCGTTTCCTTTGAGAATGCTACGCCCTATGCCGAAAGGACTTACAAGCCCTTGATGCAGGTGAGTAAGCTCAAAAAAACATCGACACATGCTTTCAAATGGACACCAGACGAAATTACCTGGGCTAGTTATGCGGGCGATCAATATCCTGGAACGGAACAAATTGCCTCTTGGCGATTCGATAAATCAAATCAATCACGCGTAAAGATTGAAGGGGGTATTTCCTCAAAACCGATTGTGATTCCGGCACCCGGAGCTACGACAAATGCGAGGATTAATCTTTGGCTGCTTAATGGGTTGCCACCGAGCGACAATAAGCCGGTGGAGGTGATATTAAAATCATTTGAATTTATTCCACAGTAAAGTAAAAAAAGAAAGGGGGCCAAATGGCCCCCTTTCTTTTGGAAATATAAATGAATGATTATTTATTCAACACAAACTCCTTACGGATCGTACCCTTAGAAGTTGTAACGCTCACCATGTAAACACCGGCAGAATGCGCTGCCATATCAATGGTTTCGTTCACAGCAGCACCAGTCCAAGTTTTGCTGTATAATTTAACACCTTGAACATTATAAACTACAACGCTCACAGTTTCTTTCTGTGTCAAGCCCATGCTCAAGTTAATAAAGCCTTGGGTTGGGTTAGGATATAAATTCAATGACGCGATATTCACGTTGTTCAAGCCAGTAGTAGCACAAGCATCACAAGACTCATAACAAACCGCTGTCAATACAGTTGGAGTAGTGAATTTCAAGAAGCGGTTGGTGAAACCTGAAGTGGTTTTAGTACACTTAGATCCAGCAGTCAATGTTTCTTGACCTGTCCATCCATCCAAAGTGAATTTGTATTCGATAGAATCCACCGCGATAGGCAATTTTGCTTCCCAGATACCATCTTTGTCAGCATCCGTCATCACATTGCAAGATCCACACCATCCGTTGAAGTTACCATTTACATATACACTGGTAAATGCAGCTCCTTTGTAGTTCTTCATATCAACTTTGAAAGTCACATCATTGGTACAAGCATCACAGCTAGCCCAACAAACATTGTCCAACGTCTTGTTGCCAGTCAATTTCACAAAACGATTTGTGTAACCACCTGTAGTCTTAACACAAGGAGTACCTGCTGTCAATTTCTCATCATCTTTCCAGTTGTCAACCTCAAACTTGTATTCGATAGAATCATCTGTCAAAGTCAAGGTAACACTGTAGATTTTGTCGCCATCAGGATCCGTCATCTTGTTCGCATTTCCAGACCAAGCATTGAAGGTTCCCGTAACAAAAACATCTGTAAATGTCTTGGTGTATTGCTTCATGTTGCAATTGAAAGTCACAGATTTACTAGTCACTTTGCTACAAGCAGAACAACTATTGTAACAAACCGTTGCCATCGTCACTGCCTTACCGGTCAATTTGATAAAACGGTTCGTGTATCCTGATGTCGTTTTAGTACAAGTAGTTCCAGCCGTTAAAGACTCCTGACCTGTCCATCCATCCAAAGTGAATTTGTATTCGATAGAATCCGCTTTGATGTTTACAGTTCCTTCCCAAACACCGTCTTTGTTGGCGTCAGTTAAAGGATTCGTTGATCCTGCCCATCCGTTGAAAGTTCCATTTACATAAACACTGGTGAAGGCCGCACCTGAGTAATTGTTCATGTCTACTTTAAAGGTGACATCTTGTGTAGATTGACCGATTGCGCTAAGCGACAACAAGCCAATCGATAAGAATGAGTACAATTTTTTCATTTGAGTATATTTAGTTTCTAACAAACTTAATTGAAAATTTAATTATTGTAAATTAAACAATAAGATTTGTAAAGCATTTTTTCGCTTGTTTAATTTTTATTACCTCATTTTTATACAAAAAGCCCCCCAAAGTCTCAACAAAATCAGCACGACCGCAAACAGGAAATTACAACAAGGAGTTTGTCATTGTAATGTCATAAAAATAACTCGAATTTTTTTCCGGTAGTGATTAAACCATTTCACAAAATGAAAGGTCTATAATCAGAATCCAATCGTGACATCATCTTAATGAAAATCAGAAATCAAAAGCTTCAGCAAACAACAGAAAATAATTTTATGACGACTCAATTCAACAATACCAAGCGCAGGAATCTCATCCCCCAGCGCACAATATTCGCCACTATATTGTTGTTTATCAGCCTAAAACCCATTCACATTTCCGCCCAAACAAACACCATCGTATTGGGCAGGCCCACCGACACTTCGATTACCATAAGCATTCAGTTTTCTAAAGACGTCGACTATTTCATCGAATATGGAACCACCCCCGGAATCTATGCAAAATCAACCCCCACCATCAGTCACAAATCGATAAAACCCGACGAAGTAGATCTACACACTTTATATCCCAACACCCAATATTATTACCGCGTTAATTACAAATTACCCGGTGCCACAAGTTTCTCAAAAGAACCAGAACACCACTTCCACACTCAACGACCTACCGGCGAGGAATTCACCTTCACGATTGAAGCAGATGAACATTTATACGATAAAAAAGGAGTCGCCAACATGTACAAAATCACCCTTGCAAATCAGGCCAAAGACAATCCCGATTTCATGCTAAGCCTCGGCGATATTTTTGGAGACGATCACAATCCTTTCACCATCACCTCGGCAGAACTGGATGCCTTGCACAAAGATTACAGACCCTTCCTCGGTGCAATTACTCACTCCATACCCTTCTATGTCTGTCTGGGCAACCACGAAGGCGAAATGGATTATTACCTCCTTAAAAATCCAGGCAACAACCTAGCCCTCAACGCAACGCTTTGGAGAAAATACTATTACCCCAACCCCTACCCCAATGGATTTTATAGTGGCAATGGTGATAAAGAACCCTACGGAGTTGAGAATCCAGAAAATTACTATGCTTGGAAATGGGGCGATGCCCTGTTCGTTGTGATGGATGTTTATCGAGATCAGTGCGATTCCTCCGCCAAACCCGGTTCTTGGAGCTGGACACTCGGTTTGCCACAATATACTTGGCTAAAAAACACCCTCGAATCAAGCACTGCCAAATATAAATTCGTAT
>CANIZU010000080.1 GCA_947472115.1 Flavobacteriales bacterium
AATTCATCCATCACATCCAACAGTTTGGAGAATTGGTCCAATATTTCAGTTCGGTTCATTTGGTTATTATTACACTTACGATTTCTAATTGATTTTATCTCTTCTTTGATATTCGATGAAGTTTATTCCCTCTTGATTTTCGACCCAATCACGATGAATATTTAATGTGATCAACAACTAGTTGCTTTCCAGTATTAAATCCATAATTGCTAAGGCACACATCGCTTCAACAATCGGGACAGCCCTTGGCAATACACAGGGGTCATGTCGTCCCGTAGCCGCTATGGTTACATTCTCACCCAATTTATTAACGGTATTCTGCTCTTTGCCGATGGTTGACGTAGGTTTAAAGGCCACCTGAATTTTTATGTCTTCCCCGGTACTCATGCCACCAATGATTCCTCCACTGTGATTGGTTCTTGTGCCAACTCCGTTTGAATCGCTGACCCATTCATCGTTGTGTTGCGAACCTTTCATCGTAGCGGCAGAGAAGCCATCGCCAAATGAAATGCCCTTAACCGCGTTGATATTCAATAAATACTGACCTAGAACGGATTGCAATTTCCCAAAAACAGGCTCTCCGATTCCTTTCTGCATTCCGCTAATATTACATTGGATTACACCTCCCAAACTGTCGTTTTCCGATTTTGCCAATTCAATGGCAGCGATCATAGCCTCACTTGTTTCTAAATCCCAACATCTAACTAGACTACTTTCAATGTCTGATGCATTAGGCGTGGATTGGGTTATTGGGGCGATGATCTTATAGATTTGATTCACCCATCCGGTGATTGTGATACCCTGTTTTTCTAAATATTGAATGGCCAATGCACCTGCGGCGACCCATCCTGCTGTAATTCTTGCGCTGCTTCGTCCACCACCGCGATGATCACGATGATCGTATTTGGTGTCGTATAATAAATCAGCATGGCCAGGTCTGTAAATGTCCTTTAACGCATCGTAGTCCTCCGACTTCGCATCAGTATTTGGAATCAACATTGTTATTGGCGAGCCTAGGGTTTTTCCTTCAAAAATTCCAGATATGATTTCAACGACATCACTTTCGTTACGAGATGTGGTGATGTTGCTCTGACCTGGACGTCGGCGTTGCATACATCTTTCCAATGCTTCTAAATCAACGGTCACGTTTGATGGATATCCATCTATCACAACCCCAATGGCAGTCCCGTGGCTTTCACCAAATGAAGTGATGGTTAAATTCTTTCCGATGCTGTTTCTGGCCATTTCGTTTCGATATACTACTACTACTACTACTACTACTACTACTACTACTACTCAATTTTTTGATTTACCAAGTATGGTCGATCTGAATTTTTGGTCCTTCGGTTGTTCCAACGAATATCAAACTGAAACGTCCACTCAATGTATCGCGAGTGGGCTTATGCTTTTGAATGACTTCCCATCGTCCGATGACTTGCGCGATGTAAGCGGATTCATTCACCCATCGGATTTCGTCGCGATGAAAGGTGAGTTTCCCCATAGCGTCTTTATCTGGGTAGCCCTTTTTATAGGAATCAGTAATTTCTTGCCAACTTGTTTTAACTTTTTTGTCGGTAATGAATCGCACGCTGGAATCTTTGATGTAGCCCGACATAAAAACATCGATGTTTGCATCGTTCCAACCCTTCAGTTGATAATCAAGCACCTTGTTTACATCGTCCAGGGTGTATGCAAATACGCTTTGACCCTTCGAAATGTTAGTTACGGCGTCTGATCCACCACTTTGGTAGCGATAAATAAACGATATGATGGTGCAGACCATTGCAATTATTGCAAGAATCCAGGTTTTGCGTGAGTCAGTTCCTTTCTTCTTGGCAACTGTTTCTGTTGTATTGTTGTGATTTTCGGTATTCATATAACTGACGATTAACTTAATCAAAGGTACACTTCTTCAATTGCTCCCAAAACTGCGGAAAGGATTTTTCTACACAGGCCGTATCGGTATAGTTCAAAGTGGGAATCCATGGTTTGAGTGCTGAAAATGCCATTGCAATGCGATGGTCTGATTGGGTGTTTACATTTAGTTGGGCAGGAAAGCATCGACCAGAACAGTTCAATATCCATAAATCATCCGATTCCGAGCCAAAATTCCTCAGTGTGCATCCTAGCGATTTCATATTCTCCTGAATTGCTGCGATCCTGTCGCTCTCTTTGTATCGCAGATTTTCAATGCCACTGATTACGACTGATTTGCCCATGATACACCATCCAACCACTAGGGCAGGAACCAGGTCGGGGTTGTTTTTTACATTGATATGCAAGGTTTGATCGTGCGCAATAATTTCATCGTCCTCTAAAAATTCAGGGGTCGGGTTAATGTGGCTATTCTGCCTTGAAATCAGAATCCCGTTCTCGGTTGCAATTGATTTGATGCCAAGATGATTGCCTAATTCGCACATTATTGCATCGCCTTGCGCGCTTTTGCCCATGAGTGCTAAATTTGTATCCAGTTGAGATTGACTCATTTTTAAGCCAAGTAGTTCAAACGTAGAATCCTTTGGCATGCCCAGCAGAATTGGGTAGAAGAATGCGGCGGAGCTCCAATCCGATTCTAGTATATCTAAATCAATTGGGGTATTTGAACTCTGGTAATCTCCATTGATTGTAATGCAAAGCTCGGTGCCTTCTTTAACGCTTGAAATCTCAATGCCCAACTGATTCAATAACTGAATGGTCATCTCAATATAAGCGTGGGAATGGGTGTTGTCGGTGATGATGATTCTTTTGATACCGACAAATAATGGAGCCATCAGTAGCAATGCACTCGCATACTGAGAACTCAGAGCCGCGCTGATTGTGACATCTCGCCATGCTTTTATCCTGCGATTTATTGAAATGGGGGTGAATCCAACCCGGTCAGAATAACTTATGTCGGCGCCCATCGCATTTAAAGCGGTTACCAAAGGTTCGATGCTTCTGCTGTTTAAGCTTTCATTGCCCGTGATTTGACAACGCGAAGTGAAATTTGCAGCGGCGAAAGCGGTAAATAGTCTACACGGCGTTCCGGCATCTTGAAAATAATAGGTCGACGATTCACCGGCGGAGTTGTCTTGGCTAAGCGCATTTATCAGCAGCTGCGTGTCTCTACAGCCATTGGCGATAATGTGTGAGTTGTCTTCCAGCCAAGATTTTAGATTTCCCTGGCCGGCGATGGCAATCAAAGCTCGGTTTAGCAGGCTTTTACTTACCGGGAGGTTAATTTGTATGGCCGACATAATTATTCAATACTTGAATTACGGCCTCGGGTGATACGGCGATATTATAGTCACAATCTCCTGGGGCATAAGCCATACAGAACAATAATTTGTCGTGGATATTCTTTTTATCGGCCCGGATATAATTCATCAACACCGGAATGTCATTCTGACTAAAATGAATGGAAGAATACAGTCCTTCTACAATCGTTTTTAATTGTTGATGTAAGGCTTCTGTCACTTCCCTTTGGGTGGATAATTGAATCGCCAAGGCCGACTCCATGACCAATCCCCATGCAATGGCGAAGCCGTGCGGGATGGGCTTCTCCTGGTCAAGGCATAACGATTCTAATGCGTGGCCAATCGTATGACCAAGGTTTAATAATTTCCGCTGTCCCTTTTCTTCGAAATCCGCGTTAACAATGCGCGATTTGATTTTGATGTTCCACTCCAAGATGCTCAGCCATGTTTGGTGATCATTTGTGTTTGGGATGGGTTGCTGAACTTGTGTCCAAGCTTTTCCGCCCAATAAGGTTCCGTGTTTGATCACCTCAGCCCATCCGCTCAATACCTCGTTATGGGGTAGTGTTTTTAACCAATGTGGCGTGATGAAGATATTAGTTGCGGTAGAAAATGTGCCGATATAATTTTTATAATGACCTAAATTGATGCCGGTTTTTCCACCAACAGAAGCATCAACCATCGCCAATAAGGTCGTTGGAATATTCCAAAATTCAATGCCTCTTAAATAGGTTGAAGCGCAGAAACCCCCTACATCGCAAAGAGCGCCACCACCAATATTAATTAGCAGAGAACTGCGCTGCGCGTTGTTGTCCTTCAGCCAAGTGTAAATGGTTTCGCAGACAGTGAGGTTTTTGGCATCATCGCCATTGGGAATGGTAAGGATATGAGATTCGGGAATACCGCCTACGCAATCGTCAATGAACGACAAACAAAGGGATTGGGTTGATTGACTACATAAGAAAAAGACATCCGGTTTTGAAGCGATGTTGGCGTCCGAAATGTTATCAAACCTCGATGATAACGCTTCAGAGAATTCCGTGGCGATATCCAAGCCACACCAAATCATGATTTGATTTTATCGTATCGCTGACTGTTGGTTGGGTCGATTTCGGAGAGAAATTTTGCCATAGCCGTTTTTTCGGGGACGGGCGCCCCTTTATATATTTCTACGAGCTCAGCCCATTTAGTTGAGAAGAAGGATTTTTGCAACAAGCAGTTTTGGAAAATCGACTGGGTTTCTTTTAACTTCTTGATGTTTTCGGTGATGCTTTTTCTTGCCTGGTCTGGGTTTGCCGCAAACTGATCCATCCCTTTTCGGTGATAGTTATAGGTGAGCAAACGAAGGTCCTTAAATCTTGGGTTTGTGAGATTCTCCGCCAAGTAGAATCTGTTTCTTATCCCTTTGCCATCGCCCTGATTCCATCCCATTTTGTTGGTCATGATTGAAACCATACTTTGCATCTTTGAAAAATACGGCGAGCCACCCAATTCTGAAAAACTATCGAAGTCCATTCCAATCGCTAAGTTGACATAATAAGCGAGTAGGGTGGTGAAGTCATTCATGTTCATGTTCTCCTGGTATTCGAGGTTTTCGAATTCTCTATAACTGAAAGTGATGTCTTCGTCGTTGAACTGAAAAATGGTTGTCTTGTAAGTAGAGTTATATGTCGGCCTAACCACCTGAAACTGCATGGAGCCTGAAAAGTCGTTGTTGTTAATTGCTGTGATGTCGAAAAACATGCTAAACTCAATTTTCTCTTGCGATGCGATGTTTTCGTCGGTCCATTTTCTTGTGTTGATGAACTGCTGGGCCGCATTTTGCAAAGTTTGTAACACCTGTTTGTCGGTCATTTGAACCCGAGGCGCTACAATTTGAATATTTGCTTTGATTTCTTGGGAAAATACGCTTGGAATAAACACTGCGAGGGCAATGAAAATTACTGTAAGTTTCTTCAAGGGATTTACGTTGTGTTTCATCAATGAGTTTGGGTTAACCATTCTGATAAAGATTGAAGGAGTTTCTGGGCGACCTCGGTTTTAGATGCGGTGGGGATTTGCCATTGTTCTCCATCGTTACAGAAAATCGTTACGGCATTGGTATCCACGCCAAATCCGGATTCGGGGTTGCTTTGAGAGTTAAGAACGATGCAATCTAGGTTTTTCTTTTGCAATTTGCCTAGCGCATTATTATTTTCATTTTCTGTTTCTAGCGCAAATCCAATGGTAATTTGGTTTGACCGTTTTTGACCCGATAATTCACTAAGGATATCGGGATTCTTTGTCAATGTAATCGTAATAGAGTCCTCAGTTTTTTTGATTTTCTGTGATGCGATTTCAACGGGAGCGAAATCAGCCACGGCCGCCGCCATAATTAAGATATCGCAATGCGGGAAAAGCGCTAGACATTTCGTATGCATCTCCTTGGCGCTGAGGGTAGGGTATGCCGCGCAGTTTTCAGGCAATTCTACACTCACCGAACCATAAACGATGTCGACCGTTGCGCCTGATTGAACCAAAGCATCAGCGATCGCAAAACCCATTTTACCAGAACTGTGGTTGCCTATGAATCGAACGGGATCTATTGATTCTCGCGTTCCTCCGGCGGTGACTAATACTCTTTTGCCCGTAAAGTAATTGGGCGGGGGTAGCAATTGACTTTCGAGCGTCGCAAAAATTTGCTCCGGTTCCGCCATTCGTCCTTTTCCGGATAGGCCCGATGCCAATTCTCCGTCTTCAGGGTCGATGATATTTACCCCTTGGTTAGTCAGCGTCTTGATGTTGGCTTGTGTTGATGCATGCGTCCACATGTCGAGATCCATAGCTGGAGCCACCCAAACTGGGCAACGTGACGATAGAATCACCGACATCAATAGATTGTCGCACAGACCATGAGCCATTTTAGCTAAAGTATTGGCACCAGCTGGGGCGATTATAATGGCATCGGCCCAGAGCGCCAAGTGTACGTGGTTATTCCATTCGCCTTGGCTATTTTTAAAGAAATCGGATAAAACGGGGTTTTCGGAAAGCACCGAAAGTGTTTGCGGGGTGACAAAAGATTTAGCGGCCTCAGTTACGATGACCTGTACTTCTGCACCCTCCTTTTTGAGAAGTCGAACCAATTGTGGGATTTTATAAGCGGCAATGCCACCTGTAACCCCAACAATGATCTTCTTATTGTTAAAGTGGTTTTTCCGGAGCATCGGGGATTCTCCAGTAGGTTTTTTGATCGTCAAACTCCTGCGTAGCCATCAATGTAGGTTTTGGCATGCGCTCATACATCATCGAGATTTCAATCTGCTCTCTATTTTCTTGAATTTCTTCCAAGTTGTCTGCGTCGTTGATAAATGGCTCCAAACGATTGCGCAACTCTTCCTTTTGCTTCTCGGCGATTTGATTCGCACGCTTTGAAATGATGATTGCACTCAAATAAATGTTGTCGGTCTCTTGCTCTAAATTGCGCAAGTCACGTGTTTCGGCATTACGGGATATAGGATTGCTCATATGATTTCTTTCAATTTTGTGATTTCTTTGATGATTTTTAGTCTCGTTTCTGCTGCATCAGAACTATGTAAGCCGTCAGATCTATTGGCGTCTACATAATCGTCGATTAGCTTCATTGCTTTTTCTAATCGTTCGATACGCTTTGATTCAACGGAGTTCATTCCATACAAAAACTGTGCCTTATAGGCGATGAATTCCAGTTCCTCTTTTTGTGGGATGTCGGGGTAGGATTTAAGTGCTAAAACTGCAGCAGCACTTGCGGCCTTGAATTCTGAAATTTGATAATATTGGTTAACCTGTGCGAAGGCTTTTTTGTGAATACGCTCCCTCAGATCGTCGATATGCTCATTGCACTTCGGAATATAATCAGAGTCAGGATAGGCATTCATGAATTCCTGAATCTCGTTGATGATGTCAATTGTGTTTACCTGGTCTAAATCGTAATCCGCCACCGACATGAAATCGCAGTAAAGAGCCATGTAGGAGCAGTCTACAGCCTTTGGGCTTCGTGAGAATTTGTAAGTGAAATCTTTGAATAATGTACTTGCATCTTCGTAGGCCTTCAAATTGAAATAACAATAAGCCACTTTTACGTAGGTGAGCTCTAAACTATCGCGCTTATTCTGGAAATAATCGTCTTTCAGTTGCTCATATAATGGCAAAGCACGACCAAAATCCTCTTTGGCATAAAGCTCTTCAGCCTTGGCCATTTTTAAACCTGAGTTCTTGCCTTTGAAGATTTTTCCATAGTCGCTGCAACCCACATTAATTGTGAGAAGGGCAATCAGTAGAAACAAATTTGACTTGAACCGCATAATAAACTTGCAAATATAAGTAAAATCAAGGGGTTTTTCATTAAAATCGACGGGGATTTTGGGGCATTCAACGGATTATTTTGTATTGTGTCAATCTCTTGAAAACTTGTTTATACAAAGCCGTCTTTTATCGTCAATTTTGAACCTTTATGGAAGCCCACAACACTGTTTCATCCATGGCCACTATGGCTACACAAATTCGGCGCGATGTTCTTCGCATGGTTCATGCTGTTTCAAGCGGTCACCCAGGTGGCTCTTTAGGCTGTGTGGATTATTTCACTGCATTGCATTTTCATTTTATGAAGCACAATGC
>CANIZU010000081.1 GCA_947472115.1 Flavobacteriales bacterium
CCCAGCCAGTATCAACCCAAAGAACCACGATGTTTTACAACCAAGTTTCCACCGATGGCTTTGATGCGGTTATCAACCCCTCACCACTAACGCCGAGTATTCAATTTGTCTATAATGTGGATGTGCGATACAAAATTCACGTGCCTATTCAGACCAAGACGGAGACCATTAAGCAAACAGATTTGTTAATTATTACTCCGCAAGGAACGATTAAAGAAATTACGAAGTAATTGTAAACTCAGCCCAAGTAGGACAGTGATCGGAGTGTTTGGCGAAATCATCAATGCCGGCCGACGATAATTGTCCTGCTAGTTTGGGCGATGCACTTACATAGTCGATGCGCCAGCCCTTATTATTTGCCCTAGCATTGGCTCGAAAACTCCACCAAG
The DNA here is from genome assembly GCA_947472115.1 of Flavobacteriales bacterium. GTDB lineage: Bacteria > Bacteroidota > Bacteroidia > NS11-12g > UBA955 > UBA955. Next base: position 390 of record CANIZU010000081.1, read on the forward strand.
TGTATTGATGAGGCTCCGGTTTCAAAGTTCGCAGGGTATCCGTGAACCCCGATTCAAACCATTGATCCATCCACGCCCTCTCCTCGGGTAAAAATCCCGTACTGTTCTTATTGCTCACCGGATCGTGAATGTCGATGGCTCTATGACAAATATTGTAATCCCCACAAACAACCAATTCACCCACCATCGAGCGAATTTTCTGTGCATAATCATAAAAGAAATGTAAGAAGTTCATCTTCACATCCTGACGGATATCACCTGCAGTACCACTCGGGAAATAGGCACTAATCACAGAGCCCCACGCAAAATCGCATCGAATCACCCTGCCCTCAAAATCATACATTTCATTCCCACAACCATACTCCACATGCAACGGCGTTTGTTTTGTCAATATGCCCACCCCGCTATATCCTTTTTTCTGCGCAGAAAACCAATAACACTCATAGCCCATAGCCTTTAAAGGCTCCTCATCGATTTGCTCTGGCAACGCTTTTAACTCTTGAAAACAGACGATATCGGCGTTTTGCTCAGCCAAATAATCCACCAAACCCTTGCTCATCGCGCTGCGAATGCCATTCACATTATAGGAAATCACTTTCATAGAAAACAAAGATACGAGGTCAATCAAAACACTCCATCATCAATAGATGTCCGTCTGAGTAAGAAATCTCCACAAACCCATCCACCATTACTTCATTGGAACTTCCCGTGCTATGAGGCAACTCAAACGTATGATTCAGCAAAGGATAAACCAAATTGTGCGATATTATTCCCGATGCAAAACCCACCGGAATCAAACTGATTTGCGTCCCTGCCGGGTACCACTTCTTAAACTGCTTAGCCAATGGATACACCCTAGAATGATCGTCCAAAATACTCAATGTAATCTGCTCGTGATATCGCCATAAAGTAGCCATGTTGTTGATGGTATGATCTGCCCGTTTACCCGTTCCCCAGATGATATTTGCCGCTTTATGTCCTTTTGTAATCAAAAATTCAATGCCCTTTTGAAGGTCGGTTTTGTCTTGATCCTCCGCCCAAATGCGCTGCACATCGCCCATTTTTGCTATTGCCAATTCATCTGCGTTTGCCCCGGAATCAAAATCGCCAAGCCAAGCATCAAATCGAATATTTCGCTCAAGCAAACGGTGAACCGCACCATCCAAGGCCAAAACGTAGGGCGACCACTCCATCAACTGCTGCAACAAAGCATCGCCGCAATCCGCGCCATTGGCGATAATCAAAGCCGGCTCTTGGTTGTCGCGTACAATGTGGTGTGAACTCATCCGATAAAAGTACATCAAAGTTCGTTCAAAAAAACCAGCGTTGTGGCACGAATTTTGGCAATTGAGCGTTGTAATGCAACAAGTATGAGCAAACCAAAAATTCTCTGGGCAGACGACGAAATTGATCTTCTGAAACCGCATATCCTATTCCTTGAAAGCAAGGGGTATGAGATGAGCACAGTTACTAGTGGAAGAGACGCAATTGAAGCGGTGAAAAAGAACGAATACGACCTGGTATTTTTGGATGAAAACATGCCCGGAATCAATGGATTGGAAGCGCTAGCCCAAATCAAACAGCTAAAGCCCAACCTCCCCATTATTATGATCACCAAAAACGAGGAAGAGCAAATCATGGAAGAGGCGATCGGTGCCAAAATCGCTGATTATCTCATTAAACCTGTTCACCCCAACCAAATCCTACTAGCCCTCAAAAAGAACCTCGATGAACGTCGTTTGGTAAGCGAAAAAACCTCATTGGGATATCGCAAAGAGTTTATGCAAATCGGAATGACAGTGAGCGATAAACTCAATTTCAACGAGTGGAAAGAGGTTTATAAAAAGCTGGTTTACTGGGAAATCGAACTCGATAGCGCCGGTGAAGACAGCATGAAAGAGATCCTCGAAACCCAGAAATCAGACGCCAATCGCAACTTTACAAAATTCATCAAAGACAATTACCAAGGGCTACTCAAACAAACCGGCGATGATGGTCCAACAATGAGCCATAACCTATTTAGACGTGCCGTAAATCCTCATTTGGATGGCAACGTTCCGGTGTTTATGATTTTGATGGATAATTTACGATTCGACCAGTGGCGGGCCATTTCTGAAGTGATGCAAGAACGATATCGCCTAGAAAACGACGATATGTATATGAGTATTTTACCCACCACAACCCAATATTGCCGAAACAGTATTTTCAGTGGTTTGCTGCCTCTAGAAATTGAAAAGCGCTTCCCTACAAAATGGAGCAACGATGAAGATGAGGGAGGCAAAAACATGTACGAAAAGGACTTCTTGGAAGATTTACTCCAACGATTACGTCGCGATGTAAAATTCAGCTATACCAAAATTACCAATTTAGAAGCGGGAAAAAACCTTGTTGAACAAGTGCCAAACATGATGAAGAATAAGCTCAACGTGGTGGTTTACAACTTCGTGGATTCATTTTCTCATGCCCGGACCGACATTCACATCGTGAGGGAATTGGCCGAAGACGAAGCCGCCTATCGCAATGTAATGGCCACGTGGTTCAAGCACTCACCGCTATGGGAAGCATTGCAATGGCTGGCCGATAAACCCTGTAAAGTCATAGTTACCACAGACCACGGAAGCATCAGAGTGAAAGACCCCATCAAAATTGTGGGTGATAAAAACGTGAATACAAACCTCCGCTACAAGCAAGGAAAAAACATCACTTACAACCCCAAAGAGGTGTACGAAGTGAAGAAACCCCATGATGTATTTTTGCCGCTGCAACACCTCACATCGAGCTTTGTTTTTGCTGGTGAAAACGATTTCTTTGCCTACCCAAACAACTACAATTACTACGTGAATTATTACAAAAACACGTTCCAGCACGGCGGGATTAGTTTGGAAGAAATGTGCTGTCCGATTGCTGTTTTATCTCCAAAAAAGTAAAATTGGCAACACCCAAAATCGTCGATTCAAGTCCCCAGCGATGACCTCTTTCAAAACAACCGCATACATTGAGACCACAGAAAATCAGCTCCAGGGGGTGATTGATGCCATCTTGGGGAGAGATTTATCTGCCTGGGTCTGTGATTATCCTTTTGGCGAATCGGGTCCGGACTTAATTGCTTTGGAGGGAAACCTTGGCGCAGGAAAAACAACCCTAAGCAAATTACTATGTGCCGCCTGGGGCTGTCAAAACGAAGTCAATTCGCCCACTTTTGCCTTAGTGAATGAATACGAATTATTGGATTTTAAGGGTAAATTGTACCACCACGACTGGTATCGGGTGAAAGAGGCGGGAGAATTGTACGATGCCGGCATCGAAGAAATTCTCCACGAATATCCAAGTAAACATTTGATCGAATGGCCTGAAATTGGCGAGTTTTTCCTGCGCGATTTGGCCCAAAACTACAAAGCCAAAGTGCTGTGGGTGAACATTGAACACAAGGATAATTGCCGCTCATACCGGTTGCGAATCCTCGCCCCCAATTAGAATTCAGGACAAATTGTACCCCTTACCTTCTTTAAAGGCACCGCCACCATGCGGAAACCTACATAAGAAGCGGCCGGCTCCTCACCCGCAACCCCGTAATACAGAATTGCCCTAGCACCCACCGTGCATGCCGCCTCGGGCAAAGTCCACGCTCCGCCTTTGATGATATGCCCCTCTTCGGTTGACTCACCAATCCGGTAACCAATCGACGTAGAAGTCCACTCCGCTACATTCCCTTGCATATTGAAACAGCCCGCATCGTTGGTGTAATACGATTGAACCGGGGCGGTAAATCCCACTATATCTCCGATAAAATTTTCCGCTGAATCACGGAAATTGGCAATATAAGCACCCTTGCTGTTGCGCATAAAATTGTTGTTAACCGGTGAACCCGACGATTTCTTCGAACGCTTTTCAGCCACCACCGATGCCGCACGCTCCCACTCCGTTTCCGTAGGCAATCGATACACGATTTGGTATTCCTCCCTCTCCTTCTGTCCGTAAGTATCAGAATACCACTGACAATACAACGTGGCTTGCAAATAGGATACCCCAACCACCGGGTAATTGTTAAAGGTCGGATGAACAAAATAATAAACGCTCCACGGCTCGTTCCACAGAAATTGAGAAATCCATACCTGGGTATTGGGGTAAATTGATTCTCCCCTGAAAGTGATTTTACCCCAGTCCAACTTCTGCATATACAACTCCGCCCAATTCTTCGCTGTCGCCTGAACCGTAGCCGGCGTCACCTCTCCCGAAGCCGCAGCCGTTGCCGAACTCGACTCCAACCATGCCTGAACCGCCTGCACATATTCCGGAGACTCCCACTTGTATTTCTGGGCGATTTCAGGGCGATTTTCCTTCATCCACTTTGCGATGCATGACTCTACAAACTTGCGATACTCCAAATTGCTAACCTCCGTTTGAGAGATAAAAAACGCAGGGCCATCCACTGTCTTGCTCGATTCAAAAACCTCACTGGCCGATAAATGAGCATCCAAAAATTCAGAATCGTCTTTGTAATACCCAAATTTCGCCAAAAAGCCAGAATCGTGATTGTAATAGGGTTCCATGTCGTGAAAATTATTGACGCGCAATCCAAGTTCTGTGAGTGTACCTAACAAATAATTCACCCGATTGCTGTCGTTCACCGCTCGCTGCGCACCTGTGATGTAAGACCAACCCTTACCCATATTAATATATACTGTTTGGGCATTGAGCTTCCCTTGAACGGTCATTATCACACCCAATAACACGGTTAAACCCAACGTTTGACAATTTTTTTTCATCGACATCATCTCCCACTAAACGTCATTTTTTATCAATTATTTGATAATTTCTTTGGATATCGACGTGGGCTTGACTGACCTTTGAACCATAATTTCAAAATGAAGACCCTGAAAAATATCTTGATGTTGATTGTTCTCCTCGCAGGACTCAATAACCGTATTTCCGCACAATACGAAGGAAATGAGAACGGAAATAATTCAAAAGTAGAGAAGCAAAAGGACGATAACGAGGAAGACGATGCGAAGCGCAGTGATGTCATTAAGAAATCATTGGATAAGAAAAAAGGGATCCTCATGGGCGATACGATTTACTACCTTGGCCAGGCAAATTGCTTGTATATCGTAGAAAAAAAATTCTTGGGCAGCACCATCCAAGCCACCTGCAAAGCACTTAATGGAAAAGAAGCCTTTTGGTTAAACGCCAAAACGAATGATTATGTGCCCGCCAGCGACCCCAACCATAGATATTATGAAATCGTTTTTGTAGGCAGCAACGCCAAAATCCATTATCGTGGAACTCAGAATGCACTGATCAAAGACATCGCCAAGTACAATCTATTTGTAAACGGAAGTTTTAACGCCGAATCTGAGCGCAAATTCTGTACGATGACCAACAGCACTAGTATCAATACAGGTGTGGTCGTTTACAACAATAACGTCCAAATGAACAACAATAATCCCTATGGCAAAACGGAGCGAAATCGAAACGGGATGATTGATGTACAAAGCAATCAAATCATTCAAGATTTCAAAACGATAGGGTCGTTCAACCAATCCAAACAAGCCCTCAACGGGACCATTCAGAACGAGATCACTTTCTATCTACCCAATGGGACCATGATTGCTCGATGCACCGCCTACGGAGCCACTTCCCATGATTTTACGGTAATCACAACCCTTGATAATCGCAGCGCCCAGATCAATACCGGCATGATCACCGAAGCCCAAGACTTGGCAAGGTATCTAGTGAACAACGGATACATGTAATCTTTATTTACCTGGGGAAATGCCCTCTATTTAAAACCACCTCGGTAAACCTTCACCAACGGCATCGATTCGCGATAAAACGACTGCACCAATTCCCAGGAAACCACCCCATTCATGATGGGAAATTCGGTTTTCCCACCCATTTGCAGCTGATCACCAAAATCTATCCAATACACTTTTTTGATGGGTGGAATTCGCATTTCCGATGTTCCCCCGTTTAGCAATGACGATACTTTCCCCCGTTTCAATTGTTGATTGACCTCGGGCCAAATGGCATTCATGGAATCCAAGGAAAATGTGGAATCCAAAAATTCAGGTGTGATGCAATGTATCCTCCTCTGCATAGAACTTGGCAACAACATCGCATTTAACATCAAAGACTCACCCTTCCCGATCACCAAGGCCGATACATCCGCGGGTAACTGTTTACCCACCCATTGTAAGGCCTGATAGTTGGTTTGATGCCAATAATCTATCTGCATGGGGTAACGTTTTATCAACTTCTGTCCCAATCCATTAAAATACGTTTGATCACTTTCTAAGTACAATTCCGTTTTACTCTGCGCTTGATCGTCCTGCTTGGACAAAAATGCAAATAAATCTGGGATAAAAATCCCGACAACACCCCCAACCAAGGCAATGCCAGTTCCAAATACCCATAGTTTTAACCATTTGATATGCGGAGTTAGTTTTTCAAATACTAAAACCCAGGAGCACGTCGACAAAACAACAACCGGCAACAATAAAAACAGTGAATGTCGCCAAGCATCGTACATCACCGGCATTTTTACCATCACAAAAACGATGTAACTCAGCAATAGCAGCAGCAGAAAATTGGCGGTCGACAATGCAAAAGTGACCTGACCTTTTACCCATTGAATCACCGAAACAACAGCGCCCAACAACAGGGGCAACAAGATCAAACCGCTCAAGGTGGTGACCATCCAACCCAACAGATACCATCGCGAGGGCTCCATCGAACCAAAAAACAACGCGCCGTTGGGCCAAGGGTTATGAAAAGCAAATCCGATAACCTCCACGAGGCCATCCCAACCGGTAAACCACAAATAGGGATAACTGCCTATATATCCCATTGCGAACGCAACCCGTCCCGAAATCCACCATACCCAATCGTTTTTGCTTAGAAGTGTAAATCCGATGTAAGTATTCTCCGCCGTTGATGAATTTTCCCCAGCTTTACGATAACTCAGACTCCGTAAAACAGGCCAAAGCATCGCCCATCCCAAAACAAACACCCCACCCATGCGTATCGTGGTCGCCACACCCAACAACCCCATCACACCCATCCATCCCCAATCCAATCCTTTGTTCAACTTCGGTGCAATCTCTTCCGTCTTTTGGGAACCATTAATATCAACGGGTTGAATCTCCATTCTTCGGCGCCAAACTTTATCCAATCCATCCACCACCAACAGCACCAACACAAAAAACAATGCATCCTTGGTATTATAATGCGCCTCGGCAAACATCCTAGGCCAAAGCGATACCATTAAAACCGGCATTATCGCTCCCCATCGCAATTGCGATTTTTGGGTACCATCCAACAAACCAAAATCAACCGTGGAACTCAGCCCAGTCGACTTCACCATCCCCCAACCGTTATTCCGCAATCCCAACAAATACAATCGCCACAGCCCAAAGACAAAAAACGACCACAATAATGCCCGCCTCAACAG
>CANIZU010000082.1 GCA_947472115.1 Flavobacteriales bacterium
CGACTTGTCAATGAATCCTTATCTATACCCTAACAATTCCTTTTGTGCCGGTTCAACTGAGCACATTATCGCCGTTGGACTGCTCGTCATAATAGCCATACTCACAACGCGTTGGGCCCTGAAATCACCGCTGCCTTTGCAAACCAAAATCACCCGTGGTTTTGCTTGGGCCTTGGTGGGAAATGTACTGATTTGGCAATTCGTAAAAGCGTATGTCAGCTACCTCCCCCTAACCGACCCCCATTACGTAAAATACAACTGGGGCGACGACCTGCCGCTAAACCCCTGCAATTGGCTCGCCTTCGCCGCCTTGGCCTACAGTTACAAACCCAAAGCCTGGGTGTGGTATATGATGTATTTCTTTGTTTGGGTCTTCACCTTCAACGCCGTCATTACGCCCGCCCTTTTCGAAGGATTCCCCCATTACAATTTCTGTAAATTCTGGGTTGCCCATACCGGATTGGTGATGTTTGTAATCCACCTGCTGCGCATCGGAGCGCCCGAAATCAAAGCGAGAAACGTGTTTCAAGCCTACGGCTATCTTCAGATTTTTACTATCGTCTGCATCGGCGTAAACTATCTAGTAGGTCCGCAAGCCAACTACTTTTTCCTCAGCCACAAACCCCTCACCGCCTCCATTTTAGACATTTTGATGCCTTGGCCTTGGTATATCATTCAAGGCGATATCATTGCACTCGGCCTATTCTTCCTCGCTTGGGCGCCCTATGCCATCACGCGCCGACTGAAAGCCCGTAAATTTTAATTATTGTCGATTTTACAATATTCACCAAGAAAATCCTTGCAATTACTGCATTTGCGCCAAAATAATTCTCTAAGTAGTTGGATTTGAGCGGGGAATGTTGTTTTTTGCAAGCCATCCTAAAACCATGAATCAACACAACCACACCCGCGCATTTGCCACCTTGGTGAGCGTTTTCTTTTTCTGGGGCTTTGTAGCGGCCAGCAACGACATCCTCATCCCTGTTTTCAAAGACAAATTGCATTTGGAGCAATGGCAAAGCCAGATGATTTCCTTCGTGTTTTACGTCGCCTACACCCTCGGATCTCTCGGTTACATGTTGATTTCCTATTTGATGAAAAAAGACCTGTTGGGTAGCATCGGCTATGGAAAAGGCATCGCTTTGGGCTTGGTAATTAGCGCCATCGGAAGTTTGATGTTCATACCCGCCGCCGATACCGCCTCTTTCCCCATGCTTTTGAGCGGATTGATTGTGGTTGGACTCGGTTTTTCCTTACAACAAACAGCAGCAAACCCCTTGGCCATCGCTTTGGGAAGCCGCGACACCGGTTCACAGCGATTGAGTATGGCTGGCGGCGTCAATAATTTCGGTACTACCATCGGCCCGCTTTTGGTCACCTTTGCGATTTTTGGCGCGATGGGTTCTGAATCCGGCGCTGAATTGGATGTTTCTGCCGTAAAAATCCCCTACCTCGTTTTGGGCGCCTTGTTCTTGACTTTCGCGATCGTTTTTTATCGTTTAAAAGTGGACGTTGAAGCACCAGGCGAAAGCGCGGCAGACGAAATCAACGACGGTAAAAGTGTCCTTAGCTACAAACAAGTTTGGATGGGTATGATCGCCATTTTCTTGTATGTGGGCGTGGAAGTGAGCACCGCCGGAAACCTCAGCGAATACCTAAAAACCAACCTCAACATTGCCACCCGCGACGCTGCGCCATTCATTTCGTTGTTTTGGGCCAGTTTGATGATCGGTCGATGGACCAGCTCTGCCGGTTCTTTCAATGTGAGCGATACGATGAAAAAAGTCCTTCGCTTTTTATTGCCTTTGGCCGCTTTTGGCGTGTACTTGGCGGTGAATACAAAAGCCGGTTACGATGTATCAAAATTCTATCCTTACATCGGGATGATAGCCATCTTAGTGATCGTGGATTATTTAAGCAAAGGGAACCCAGCCCGGCAGTTACTCATTTACAGCCTCTGTGGCATCACCGCCCTGGTTATTGGCATATTTAGTGGTGGAATGACCGCCGCAATGGCATTCGTAAGCGTAGGCCTATTCTGCTCTACTCTCTGGCCCTGTATCTTCACATTAGCCATCACCGGACTCGGCAGCAAAATGTCGAAAGGCTCCAACTTCCTCATCATGATGATCATGGGTGGCGGATTCGTAAGCGTCCTTCAAGGGAAATTATCATCGCCCGAATTGCTAGGCATTTTGAACAGCTATTGGGTTGGTGTTGTGTGCTTTGCCTACTTGGCATTCTACGCAATTACCATGACAAATCACTTCAAAAAACAGGGAATTGAAATCGGTCCAGCGGCGGGCGGACATTAAATTTCGATTCTCTTTGGGGAAATCCTGAATTTTTCTTATTTTTGCAGCCCGTTAGGCAGAAAACTCTTCGGATTTTGAAGCCCTACATGTTGGTATCGTAGCTCAGTTGGTAGAGCAAAGGACTGAAAATCCTTGTGTCGACGGTTCGATTCCGCCCGATACCACAACAAACAAAAGACCCCCCTTGAAATTCAAGGGGGGTCTTTTTGTATAGCAATGCGTTATCACTACCGAGAAAATTTAGAGTTCGTCCGCCCGCTTTTTTGACCCGATCCAAGTATTGTCTAATTCATACGCCTTTAAATACATCTCTTTGGCTTTGGCCTTGTCGCCTGCCTTAACGTAATAATCACCAAAAGAATCGTAAGCATTGGGGGCGTTTGGATAAACCCGTAGATAAATTTCAAAATGCTGTTTTGCCTTTTTCATTTGTTCATCTTTCATATATGCATATCCTAGCGCATTATTCACCGATCCATTTTCTGGGAAACGTTTCCAAGCGGGCAAGAGGATGTCGATAGAGGATTTAGTATTCTCTTCAAAGTGTGCTCTGTAAACACGTATCTGTAGGTCATCCGAAGCGGCCATCAAAGCCGTATCCAAATGGCATCTTACGGACGCCAAGTTTCCTGCAGGATTGTAAACTAAAATAAAATGATATTCCGCAGTAGATGCACCTTTCAACTTCGATGTCGCGAGATTATAACACTCCATAAATTTCACCGAATCCTTTAACGTATAATAGTAATTCAGTTGGCCTAAATGAGCTGATGCCCAGTTGGGGTCAAGAGATACCAATGAATCAGATAGGTTTTTGGCCTTCTCGACTTCTAGGTTTAGCATCGCCTCACGCATTTCATTAAACCCCGTAATTGCATTCTTTACTTCTGTAGTTGGATAGAGAAAGTTTGATGTCCGAGAATCTGTGAGATCTTTGACCTTTGTTTGACTAAAGGCACTGAGGGAAAGAAGTGAAAGGATACTGAGCAGTAATAGTCTTAATTTTTTCATAATGATTTTTAGGTTTTTGGTTTCTGTTAGATACGATTCGACTCGAATGTAAAACTTATCAACTACGAAAGTTAAACAAAATGAATAAATGAGCTTATTTATCAAATTACGTTTTACGGATTATCGCAACCACTATCAAACCCGCAGCAAATACTGCAGACCTCGTTCCTAAATAAATCTAGAAATTACATCCCAAAAATAGGGAATTAACGCGAATCAAACTTATACAGCGCGTCGCTGGCAGTTTTGCCCAACTTGTCGCTAATGGATAATGCCCAAAGCACCAGTTCCATACAGAAATCTTTGTCGGCCTCGCCCAAGAATGGCGCATGTTTTTCGATCAATTCATTCAGTGGTTTAATAGCCTTCAAACTGCCAAAAAACACCTCGTCCGTATCCGTGTAATTCAGCTCCACAATGTTCTTCTCAAACCAATGCACCAAATCGCTGTAAGGGGTTTTTGTTCCCGCCTTTTCCAACTTGGGTATGCGTGGGAAAATCTGATTAAACTGAACCATAATGGCGGCATCGATCAGAATCCGAGCGACCTCATCAGCCCCCTCTTGCTCACCCTCATACACCAATTCGATTTTTCCGGTGATGGATGGGATAATCGACATAAAATCAACCAATCTGATGGTGGTTTTTTCGCTCTGGGTTTCGATCAATCGAAGTTTGCCAGCAGCGATAAGGTTTTCCATCGCACTAATAGATAGACGGGCGCTGACACCACTTTTGGCATCAACATATTCACTATCGCGGGCCGTAAAAGACACTTCCTCCAACAGATTTTTTGCCATATCACAAATGGATACCGTAGCCAAATCCTCCGCAGAAATCTTAGCCTCTTGTTCGGTGATCGCACGAGCCAATGCAATATTTTTTGGATAGTGCGTAAAAATCTGAGAACCAATGCGATCCTTTAATGGCGTCACGATACTACCCCTATTGGTATAATCCTCCGGGTTGGCGGTGAAAACAAACTGAATATCCAAGGGCATGCGCAATTGAAATCCGCGAATTTGAACATCACCCTCTTGCAAAATATTAAACAACGATACCTGGATTCTCGCCTGCAAATCAGGGAGTTCGTTCAGGACAAATATGCAGCGATTGGCACGAGGAATCATACCATAGTGAAGCACGCGTTCATCAGAATAAGGCAGTTTCAACGTCGCCGCCTTGATGGGATCGATGTCGCCAATCAAATCCGAAATATTGACATCCGGCGTGGCCAGTTTTTCAAAGAATCGCCCTGAACGATGCACCCACTCGATGGGCGTTTTGTCGCCAAGCTCAGCCACCAAATCCACTGCAAACTTGGAAATCGGAGCAAAGGGACTGTCGTTGATTTCCGAACCTTTTACAATCGGCATATATTCATCGAGCAGATCCACCATACTTCTGGCGATACGAGTTTTTGCTTGACCGCGCAAACCCAACAAATTGATGTGGTGACCGGCCAAAATTGCTTTTTTTAGCTGCGGTACAACGGTATCTTCATAACCCACGAGCCCTTCAAAAACCGTCTGTTTCGCTTTGATGCGAGCAATCAGATTCGCTTGGATCTCTTGATTTATGGTTTTGTGGGCATAGCCCGATGCTTTCAATGCTTTGAATGTGGTTTCTTGTTTCATCTGTAATTAAATCCGTTTGATTCTGTTTTTTTCGTAATCTTCAAATATCATTTGACCCAAATCTGAGAGTCCGGTGAGGAAGGCTTTGCCTTGATTTTCGGCGGTAAATCGCTCCACAAACTGTCGCAAATAGGGGTCTTGCGCAATCATAAAAGTAGTAATCGAAATTTTCAATTTGCGTGCTTGGGCTGCCATATTCAAGCATTTGGAAACGATGTATTCGTCCAATCCATTGCTATTTTTATATAGTTCGCCGTTGGGCAGTTTCACACAACTCGGCTTGCCATCGGTGATCATGAAAATCTGCTTGTTGGTATTGCGTTTCCGTCGGAGTATGTCCATCGCCAGCTCCAGGCCAGCAACTGTATTGGTGTGATAGGGACCCACTTGTAAATAGGGCAAATCTTTCACCTTAATCGACCACGATTCATTGCCAAAAACGATAATATCGATGGCGTCTTTGGGGTATTTCCGACGGATGAGTTCCACCAAGGCCATCGCCACTTTTTTGGCGGGGGTGATGCGGTCTTCGCCATACAAAATCATGGAATGGCTGATATCAATCATCAGCACCGTACTCATTTGTGCCTTGTGCTTGGTCTCATCCACAATCAAATCGTCTTCCGTTAGCTTCAAATCGGAAATGCCGTGATTGATTTGGGCGTTTTTAAGACTTTCCGACATGTTAATCTGCGACATTTCATCGCCAAATTGGAAGTTGCGAATTTCGCCATCGCGCTCATCGCCTACCCCTAACTTATTGGTTCGATGATTTCCTGCGCCGCTTTTCTTGAGTTTTCCAAAAATCTGATCTAGGGCGTGTTCTCTCAATGCTGCTTCAAGCTTGGCCGTAAGCAGGTTTTTCCCTTTGCCATTTTTATCGCCATCGCCATCATCGGTGAGTTCAATTTCCTCTTTGATGTAGCCACGTTTTCTGAGGTCTTCCTCAAAATCGTGAATGGTATACTCCGCTGTGAAAATGCTATATTCTTTATCGAGCGAATCAAGCCAATCAAACGCCTCGTCCAAATCACCCGAAGTATGGGTCAGTAGCTCCTTGAAAATCTCAAAAACACGATCGAAAGGTTCGATATTTTTGGGAATGTGCTTGCTAATGACAACACCTTTTCCTTGATTGAATTCAATACCCTCTAACATCGTTTTGAGTAACAAATCTAGGGGTTAGAAGTTCATAGAAAAATGAAAATGATTAAAACAATTGGTTAAACGAGTAAAGCGACGACAATTCCAGCGGTGGGAACGATTACGGATTATCGCAAAACACGAAACCTATTTTAAGGATTATCGCAACAAATTAAATTTCGTGTTCATTAGATTCGCAGGATGATGGGACACTACAAAAAATTCATTTTCATTGTATTGGTGATTTTTTTATCGGGCTGTACGGCACAACACAGATACCATCAAGGCGGGATTCACATTGACTGGCACAGCTTCGCGCATCAGGAATCGTCGGACAAAAATCATCAAGATGAATCAGCTCGCAAATCAGCTCAAAAGGCAGCTCACAAGGCAGAAAATCGCTTTTTCGAACAACAACGCGCGGTAAGTCAGATTCCACACCCATCTAATACCGAGAATGCCGAGTTGAAGAATAAAGTTGTTACCCAGAATGAGATCGAAATAGCTAGTGGGAGTCGGATCGAAAACCAAACCACCCTTGTTGCGAATTTCACAAATGTCCAAAATACAAAAGACCAACATTCGGAAACTCAAGGTGTGACCACTTCAGAATCAAACCAGAATCCACGACAAAACAAAGCTCTCTTTGGTGCAAACGAAGGAGACCCAGATCAAGTAAAAAAATTAGAGAAGGCAGCCATTATAATTTATGCCATAGGATTGTTGGTCGGCATTTTAGCCCTGATTTTTTGGTCAAACACATTAGCCATCATCACCGCGGCCATCATGTCAGTTGGTTTTATTGTATTTCTGTGCTGCGGAGGCAAGGCGAATTATTTCTTCTCATGGATCATGAGTTTTTTGATTGGGTTGGGAATTATTGTATTGATGATCAAAAAAGGGGATGGCAATTTCCACGGATTTTTTATTCCGTAAGTAATTTCTATCTTGCGAGATCATGGATACACTCAGCGCCCTAGATACCTCCCACAAAGCATATATAGCAACCAATCTTAACAAAATTCACCACGTTGTCCCAACGGGTTCAGACGGCTGGATGATAATGAATGGTATCTTCTGGAGCATTTTATTTTTCACTCTTATATTTTCGAAAAACCTTAGCGAATCGTCCAGAAAAGAATTGGGTTGGGGATTGGGTGCGCTTTCGTTGCTCAACTTCGCTGCCAGCAACATCAAAATGGTCATCGAAAACAGTTGGCACATCGAAAACAGCTTGCCCCTACACCTTTGCGGCATGTCGGCCTTCATCGCTGCCTTCCTCCTGATTCGCGGTTCACAAATCAGCTATGAATTCTTGGTTTACTGGGGTGCCGGCGCCATCCACGCATTTTTAACGCCTGAAATCACCAACGGCTCATCCGTTTATAACCACATCGAATACTGCATATCACACGGTATCATCATTTTGGGTTCGGTTTACGCAACGATGCGACTTGGCTATATGCCGCGTCCGGGATCATGGTGGAAAGTCTTTCTTTATACGCAACTTACCCTTCCCATTATTGGCGGAATCAACTATTTATTGGGTGCCAACTACATGTATCTATGTCAAAAACCCGATGCAAACAACCCGTTTGTTGTCGGCGAATGGCCCTATTATTTGGTCGGTTTGGAATTAGTAATCGTCATCCATTTTTACGCTTTCTACCAACTCCATCGCGCTTTGGCGACATGGAAAAGTAAAACGGCTTAACCCTATCTTCGCAA
>CANIZU010000083.1 GCA_947472115.1 Flavobacteriales bacterium
CCCAATGCGGCCATCACCCCTGATGACGCTGAAATTGAAAGCAACAAACGCGCAAGAAGCGCAAAAATGAGAATAGGAGTACGCAACACATGGAAGAGAACCCATTCTTGAACGCCGACATCGATCCGCAAACTGTGACGGGAGAACCCATCGCACAAGAGCAGCAAACTGCCAACGAAACTGCCATACCCATGTGGAGTTGGATCAAATTTGCCATGGTTGGATTCGCATTGATGGTATTCTATATCTACAATTCGCATCACGCCAACAAAGCCATCCGCAAAAAAGAATTGCTCATCAAAGAACTCAAGGAACTCCATAGCGAACGCATCAGCCTAGAAAGTCAGATCACCAACGCGAGCAAGCAAAGCGAACTCAGCAAGAGACTAGAAGGCAGCGGACTAAAAGAAATCACTACCCCACCCATCAAACTCGTGAAACCCCATGAACAAGACTAAAGTCAATTCGCGGAAAATCATTTTGGTGCGTGCCTATGTGGTGCTTTCCCTTCTTATCGTGTTTGTGGTTGCCATTTTCGTCGCCGCCATCAAGCTACAGATGGGAACCGACAAGGCTTTTGCGGAGCAAATGAGCGAGAAAAACACCCGCATCAAGGAAGTAGAGGCTTTAAGAGGCAATATTTACGCCGATGATGGCAGCCTTTTAGCCACTAGTGTTCCCAAGTACGATGTGATTTTTGATTTACGCGCCGATGGCCTAACCACCAAAATTTTCTTAGCCAAAATTGATAGTTTTTCTCAGTTGAGTGCCAAAATGTTCCCAGAAAGAAGCGCATCGGAATGGAAAGAATACCTCATCAAACACAGGGAGCGCAGAACCCGATACCTCAAGATTGCCAAAGACTTAGGCTACGAGCAGATCAAAGCAATTAAAACTTGGCCCATCGCCCGTGATGGCAAATTCAAAGGGGGCGTTTGGTACGAAGAAAAAGGGAAGCGCATGTATTTCATGGGTGATCTCGCAAAGAGAACCATCGGATATATCAAAGACAAAACCAGCGTTGGACTGGAAGGCGCTTTCGATACACTGCTGAGAGGAAAGAACGGTCGCATTATGCAACAACGCATGAGCGGTCAAATCTGGAGACCCATTCAAATTGGCAACAACCAGCCTCCGGTAAATGGAAAAGACATCGTAACTACGCTTGATGTCCGCATTCAAGACATCGCACAATACAGCCTGCAAAAAGGATTGGAAGCAGAATCCGCAGACCACGGTTGCGTGATTGTAATGGAAACAAAAACCGGCGCAATCAAAGCCATCGCCAACTTAACGCGAGGCGAAGACAACAAATATTACGAAACCCAAAACTACGCGGTGAGCGAATTTACCGAGCCGGGCTCTACGTTTAAGGTCGTTTCTGCGATTGCGCTGCTCGAAGATGGGTATGTAAAGCCTAACGACAGCATCGACAACAATTGGGGAAAATGGACCTGGTACGATAAACCTTGGTCGGACTCAAAAAAGCCACCAAAGAGATTCTATACACTCAGCGAATGCCTTCAATACTCATCCAACATCGGAACGAGCAAATTTGTGATGCAGCATTACAAAAAGAATCCTGAGAAATTCACCAATCACATTTTGGATTTGGGGCTTCACATCAAGCCAAAGTTCGACATCCCTAGCAGCAATAACCCTACTGTTCCTACGCCGGACGATGCGAGTTGGAGCGGAACAAGTTTACCTTCTTTGAGCATTGGATATTCCAGTAATTTATCGCCCTTACAAGTATTGATGCTCTACAACACCATCGCCAATAAGGGCAAGATGATGCAGCCTTACATGGTAAAGGAAATTCGTTTGGAAGGACAGACGCTTTCTAAAATTGAGCCAATCGTATTGAAAGAAAAGGCCTTTAGCCCCGCTACTGCCGCTGCCGTAACAAACATGCTCGTTCAAGTGGTAGACCATGGAACGGCAAAAGAAATCAAATCAGAGAATTATAAAATTGCAGGAAAAACGGGAACCTCTTGGTTAAACAAAGGAATTGGCGGTTATAACGAAGAAAACAACAAACAATTCCAAGCCTCGTTCGCTGGATTTTTCCCTGCCAACAATCCCGAATACACCATCGTAGTTGTTGTAAACAATCCCAAAAGTGGCAAATATTCTGGGGCTCAAATTGCAGCACCGATCTTTAAAAATATCAGCGATCGTATTTACAGCACACATATCAAGGTTCAGCCAGCCTTACACATTGCCAGTCTTCCACAAGTACCGGGGGTTCTCAAAGGCGACTTAAACAAAACGAAGTTGATCCTAAACGAATTGGGCATCAGCTCAAAAGTATTGGCCGCAGATTCTGGTGTCGTTACCAACGTCAACTACATCGAATCTACCAAAGAAGCCCATTCACTAAAACTTAAGCCCGTAATGGTAACGCCAGGCTTTATGCCAGACCTCAGAGGCATGGGACTTCGCGATGCGTTAAAGATTCTAAGCGACTTGGGCCTAAAAGTAAACTATGTCGGCTATGGCAGAATCACCGAGCAATCACCGGCGCCCAAAACCAAAATCAACGAAAATACACTCCCCGTTTCCCTAACCCTAAAGCCCATCGAATGAAAACGATAAGTCAACTTTTGGGAAAATTATCGCCAATCGCGATTCACGGAAATCCGGACACACATATCCTTGGATTACAAATCGATAGCCGAAACATCACTGCCGGTCAATTGTACGCGGCGATGCCTGGAACCACTGTAGACGGACATCAATTTATCGAAAGCTGCATCGAAAACGGGGCGACAGGAATTCTGTGCTCCACTCTTCCAAAAGAACTCAACCCCGAAGTCTGCTATATTTTGGTGGAAAACGTGGCAAACACTTTGGGTGAAATGTGCCTCAACTTTCACGATCGGAAAGCCGAAAACCTTTGCATTGTTGGAACTACTGGAACCAACGGAAAGACATCTGTCAGCACATTACTATTCGACCTTTTCACGCTTAGAGGAAACCGCTGTGGACTTATTTCCACGGTTGAAAATCGCATCGAACAGACCATTATCCCCAGTACGCATACCACACCGAACATTATTGCCCTGCATGAATTACTGGCCCAAATGGCCGATGCCGACTGCAGTCATTGCTTCATGGAAGTCAGTTCTCATGCGGTGGATCAGCGACGAATTGCCGGGGTGCCATTTGCGGCGGGGGTTTTTACGAATATCACCCACGACCATTTGGATTACCATAAGACGTTCGACAACTATATCAAGGCCAAGAAACAGTTTTTTGATGGCTTGCCGAGCACTGCGGTTGCCGTGACAAACAAAGACGATAAAAACGGCATGGTGATGTTGCAAAATACAAAAGCGATGCGATACACCTATGCGATGAAGCAAATGGCTGATTTCACCGTAAAAGTAAGCGAGCATGATTTCACGGGCATGCAACTTCATCTGAACGACACCGAATTTTGGTCGCCCCTGATCGGCGGATTCAACGCTTACAACCTTTGCGCAGTTTATGCCACCGCCTTCTTATTAACCGATGGCGATGAGGAACTACCCATCCAAATGAGCGCTTTGGGCAAAGTCAATGGTCGATTCGAAGTACTCCGCGGACCGCAAAGAATCACCGCAATTGTGGACTACGCACATACGCCGGACGCCCTAAAGAACGTCCTTCAGACCATCAACGACATCCGCAAGAATGGCGTAAATCTCATTACCGTGGTGGGATGTGGAGGCAACAGAGACATTACCAAACGTCCCGAAATGGCAAGAATTGCAGCCGAGATGAGCAACCGCGTGATTATGACCAGCGACAATCCTCGCATGGAGGACCCACTGGAAATTTTAAATCAAATGGAAGCCGGTGTACCGCCTCAACATTACAAGAAAATTTTAAAAATCAGCGACCGCAAAGAAGCCATCAAAACGGCTTGCATGCTTGCAAATCCCGGCGATATCATCTTGGTGGCGGGCAAAGGCCATGAAACTTACCAAGACATTCAGGGGGTGAAGCATCCCTTTGATGATAAAATCGTTGTTTCCGAATCATTCAAGCTAATCAACTAAACCATGTTATACTACCTCTTTGAACACTTCGACAAACTTGGCTATGCCGGGGCGGGTGTTTTCAAGTACATCTCATTCCGCGCAGCATTGGCAGGCATCAGCAGCTTGTTGATTGCGTTAATCGCAGGAAAACGGATCATCGAATGGTTGCAGAAACAACAGATTGGGGAGACCATCCGCGACCTCGGCCTGGAAGGTCAAATGCAGAAAAAAGGCACGCCAACCATGGGTGGAATTATCATCATCCTAAGTATCCTAATCCCTACTTTCTTATTCGCAAAACTCAACAACCCTTACGTTATCGTAATGATTGTCAGCACGATATGGATGGGAGCCATTGGCCTAATCGACGATTATATCAAGGTTTTCAAGAAAGACAAAGAGGGCATGAAGGCCAAAACGAAGTTGATTGGTCAGCTGATGTTAGGGATAATTATTGCCATAACCATTGATTACACGCACAGCATCAACCACTTGGAACTCACCACAAACCTTCCAATCACCAAGCACTATTTGAGTTATTCCGATTTGATTCCGGGAGCGCACAACGCTTGGATTATTTACGTTCCGGTGATCATTTTTATCTCGATGGCGGTAACGAATGCTGTGAATCTCACGGATGGTATTGATGGCTTGGCGGCGGGAACTACGGCGATTGTTGGCGTAGGATTGGGCATCTTAGCATACGCATCGGGCAACATTAAGGTCGCCGAATATTTGAACATCATTTACGTACCCAATTCCGGAGAAGTCGTAATATTCATGTCGGCGGTAATTGGCGCCTGCCTTGGCTTCCTTTGGTACAACGGCTACCCTGCCCAGGTCTTTATGGGCGATACAGGTTCGATGGCTTTGGGTGGCGCAATTGCTGCCGTGGCAATCATCATCAAAATGGAATTGCTATTGCCTATTCTTTGTGGGGTTTTCTTGGCCGAAAGTGGCTCGGTAATTCTGCAGGTAGGTTATTTCAAGTACACCAAAAAACGCTTTGGCGAGGGAAAACGCATCTTTTTGATGTCGCCCCTACACCACCATTTCCAGAAAAAGAACATTCCTGAGAGCAAGATCACAATCCGATTCTGGTTGGTGACGATCATATTAGTATTGGCAACTATAGCATTGATTAAACTGCGTTGAGAAAGCGGTTGGTCATATTGGGAGCAGGCGAAAGCGGTACGGGAGCCGCAGTTTTGGGCGTAGCCCAAAACTGGGACGTATTCGTATCCGACAAAGGCCAAATCGCATCCAAATACCAAGACGAACTCAACCTACATAACATCGCTTGGGAGCAAGAGCAGCATACAGAGGGAAAAATCCTCAACGCAGATTGCATCGTAAAAAGCCCCGGCATCCCAGACAAGGCGCCCATCGTACAAGCAGCAAAGGCAAAAGGCATCGAAATCATTGATGAATTAGAATTCGCTTATCGCTACACCAACGCCAAAATGATTGGCATCACTGGTACCAATGGGAAAACCACCACCACGCTACTGACCTATCATTTGCTTCAGCAAGCCGGACTTAATGTGGGTTTGGCAGGAAATATTGGCAGATCCTTGGCTAGACAGGTCGCCCAGCAATCATTCGACATTTACGTGGTTGAAATCAGCAGCTTTCAGCTCGACTACCTCGATACATTTACCTGTGAAATCGCCATTTTGTGCAATATCACACCCGATCATTTAGATCGCTACAACTATCGCTTGGAAGACTATGCCGATAGCAAAATGCGCATCGCAAGGAATCAAAACGCAAACCAGCATCTTATCTATTGTGCCGACAACGAGCTCACATTGGAAGCGATGGCAAGAAACCCGTTTGGCGGACATGCGATTCCATTCAGTTTAACAGAAAAATTTACCGAAGGCAGCCAATTCTTTGACTGTGGCGCTTATGCCGAAGGTTCCATCATCCATATTTATTCAAAAGAAAACTACACACTCGATATGCAAGATTTTACACTACGTGGGCAACACAACACCTACAACAGCATGGCCGCCGGCATCGCCGCAAGCCTAATGGACGTCCGCAAGGACAGCATCCGCGAAAGCTTTGGAAACTTCCAAAACGCAGAACATCGCCTAGAATTTGTCCAAAAAGTAGGCGGGGTGGATTACATCAACGATAGCAAAGCAACCAACGTCAACTCGGCTTGGTATGCCCTCGAAAGCATGGACCGTCCAGTGATTTGGATTGCGGGTGGAATCGACAAAGGCAATAACTACGCAGATCTTAAGGCATTGGTGAAAGGCAAAGTCAAAATGATCATCTGCTTGGGATTGGACAACATCAAATTGCACCAAGCATTCCAAAGCGATGTAGACCTGATCATCAACACCAGCAGCGCCAAAGAAGCCGTTCACGTGGCATCTCGCATGGCAGAAAGTGGCGATGCAGTTTTATTGTCGCCCGCTTGCGCAAGCTTTGACTTGTTCGATAGCTACGAAGACCGTGGCAGACAGTTCAAAGAGGCCGTAAGAAACTTGTAATTTCTAACCTCAAGAATGCGATTCTTCAACAACAGAAACCTCTAACAAAGAAGCAAAATGCAGGCAAATTTCACCTCACGATTTAAGGGCGACCGATGGATTTGGTTGGTCGTCATCATACTGTCGTTGCTAGGCATTTTGGCCGTATACAGCGCAACCGGCACGTTGGCCTATTCAAAAAGAGGAGGAAATACCGAGTTCTATTTCTTACGTCATACCGGTTTCTTGTTGATAGGATTGGCATTGCTATACCTCACCCATCACATCCCTTTCCAATACTATTCGCGGATCTCACAGATTTTGCTGCTTATATCGATCGGGCTATTGGTTTTAACGCTGTTTATTGGTTCGGAAATCAACAACGCTACACGGGTAATTCCCATCCCCTTATTGGGCATCACGTTTCAGCCATCGGATTTGGCCAAGCTCTCACTGGTTATGTACATATCGAGATATTTAAGTAAAAACCAGGAAGAGATTGATTCGCCGAAAGTATTTTGGACAACGTTAGCGTACATTTTGGCCGTAGTTATATTAATTGCCCCGGAAAACTTGAGTACTTCATTGGTGGTTTTTGTCACCTGTGGACTCCTCATGTTCATTGGCCGTGTAAATTTCAAATACCTAATGATTTTATTCATTAGTGGGGTCGTTACGATAGGATGCTTGGTCGTGGTGCTCCTAAACATCAACACCGAAGGAATGGAAAGTAACCGTATCCCGACATGGAAAAAGCGGATTGAAACCTTCACCGGGAAAGACGATGGCACGGGCAATTACCAACAATTGCAGTCGAAAATCGCAGTGGCTACAGGCGGAGTTTTTGGCAAAGGACCCGGCAACAGCACACAACGAAACTACCTTCCCCACCCCTATTCTGATTTCATTTTTGCGATTATCATTGAAGAATACGGACTCGTTGGCGGCCTGATTGTCGCAGGATGCTTTTTGATACTAGTCTTCCGATGTCTCAAAATTGTCGTCGAAAGCCCGCGCGCCTTCGGCGCGCTCGTCGCCATGGGATTAGGACTCTCCATGAGCCTACAAGCCTTCGTCAATATGGGCGTTGCCGTAGGTATGCTCCCCGTAACCGGCCTCACCATTCCCCTCGTAAGTATGGGTGGTACCAGCCTATTCATGAATAGCATCGGCTTTGGAATCATCCTCGGGATTTCCAAATACGTACAAGAAGAAAAACAACAACAAGAAGAAACCCTCACCGCAGGGGTATAAAACAACATTGGCATGTCG
>CANIZU010000084.1 GCA_947472115.1 Flavobacteriales bacterium
CGTATTTGCTTAGTAATTGTTCAACATCATCGGCATGATGAGCATGGTAATATCCTCACCTCGCTCATTTTCATTGGGGATTACCAAACCTGCGCGGTTCGGGGCCGACAAGCACAATTGTACTTGATCTCCATCCAATGTGCTCAACATCTCTTTCAAGAATTTCGCGTTGAAACCAATTTCCATATCGTTGCCCTCAAATTCACAAGGAATTTTCTCAACCGCCTCATTCGCCATTTCGATATCTTCCGCGCTGATGGTCAACTCGTTACCTGTCACCTTAAAACGCACCTGATAAGTAGTCTTACTCGCGAAAATGCTGATACGATTGATTGAACTCAACAAAGCCATACGAGAGATGGTGATGATGTTTGGATTCTCCTGAGGAATTACCGCGGCATAATCGGGGTATTTATCCTCCAACAAACGACAAATCAAGCGTGTTTCGCCAAAAGTGAAGTATACATTGGAACGATTGTAATCGATGATCACCGGGGTCTCGTCGTTTGGCAAGGCGGTTTTCAACAAATTCAATGGCTTCTTTGGAATCAAAATACCGCCTTCAACACCAGGATTGACATCTTTACGGGTTAAACGAACCAACTTATTGGCATCGGTGGCGACGAAATTCACTGAATCACCCTTCATTTCAAGGAACAAGCCCGTCAAATTCATACGCAATTCATCCGAACCAGCAGCAAACAATGTCTTACTGATTGCACGCAACAAAACGTTAGAAGCAATGGTAAAACTGCCATCGGCATTGGTCTCAGGCATCGCTGGGAAATCTACACCGTCTTGGCCAGCCATTTTATAACGACCGTTATTGTTCACCACTTCGATACCGTAAGTATTTGGATCGATGTTGAACGTCACTCCCTGATCAGGCAATGAACGCAAAATATCAATCACCATCTTACTAGGCACGGCAACCTTAATGTTCTCCTTGCACTCAACCGCCATACTAGTGGTCATGCTGGTTTCCAAGTCAGTACTGTAAATCTTTAACTGATTGTCGCTTATGTCGAAAAGGAAGTTTTCCAAAATTGGAATAATCGGCTTCGACATGATGGCTCCGTTAACGGTTAACAGATGCTGTAAGAGTTCGCTAGATGGCGCTATGAAATTCATAATTTATTCGGATTTATTATAGTTTTCCTTGGATACAAACATATTTCATCTTTGGCAACAGAAATACACATTGTACATTGTTTTATAAACACTATTTGTCATTGTCCTCCACTTTCTCCTCCTCCACAATCACAAACACATCTTCGTTGTCTTTTTTCATCAAATACTTCTCACGGGCAAATCGCTGCAAATTGCGATCGTTTCCAAACAAATATTTCTTTTGCTGATCCAGCTCTGCGATGGCTTGCTTGTGCTCCTCGATGTTATCCTCGAGAACGCTTACTTCATTGGCGATGCGATAGCGAAAGAACAAATTGTTCATATCGAAAAACGACATCCAGATGGCGAAAAACCCAAAAAGGATGTAATACCGAAAGCGAAACAGCGGATGCAACATAACAAGACAAATTTGCACTTTTTTTCCGTTGTTCCAAACCAAACTTTGTGGGGCTGTGCGATTATTTGTACTATTTTCGAAGTCTGCATGATTTCTCCAAGAGCCAGCCTAGTATTTATCGCCATTTTCACTGGCCTTTTTATATCCAATGGCTGTCAAAACGCGCCTGAAAAAGCCGGCCCGAAAGACGTCGTGTGGATAACGAACAGCCATGCCCAACTCTTCCGCATCGGCCATTCCAAAACAGATAGCTTTTTGGAGGTGTACGATGCGCCCAATTCGATGCTAAGCATCGGAAAATTCTTTTGGGGTCGCTCATTAAAAATTGAGGGGTATCAAAAAATCGAAAATCGGTCAAAAATCGTGAGTTTATCGGCCATACATACCGGAATGTTGGCAGAGCTTGGACTAGCAAAATCAATTGTTGGCGTAGAATCGAAGCAGTATATCGCACACCCTAGCATTTATCAATCTTCAGCTCTAGATTCGGTGCAAGAACTCGCCCCTGATGGACCCATCATACCGGAAAAATTGGCAAAACTGAACCCGCAAATACTCATTGGATACGTGTTTAATATCCAAGAAAAAAACACCATAGAACGCATCGCAAAAAACCACTTTCCGGTGATTTGGGCCAACAATCATTTAGAACCTCACCCTTTGGGCCGCGCCGAATGGATTGTCGCCGTGGGCTGGTTATTGGGAAAATCGAAAGAAAGCGCCAACTTATTCCAAGGGATCGCCAAAGAGTATTTGGCGATTGCAAAACAAGCGGCGGAGGCTTCAAACCCGGCTCAGGATAAAAAACCTACGTCAGAATCTGAAAATTCCAATGGTCGACCTACCGTAATGATGAACATCCCCTACAATGGTCAATGGTTCGTGCCCCAAGGCCAATCCTATATGAGTCAGTTCATTCTGGATGCGGGAGGCATGCCCATCACCCTTCAACCCAAGGGCAGCGGAAGCAATATGGTGGGTTTAGAAAAAGCGTTGCGGGCTATGAAACTGGCCGACATTTGGATCAATACGGACCAGTGCAACACCCGAAAGTGTTTGGTAGAAATGGACCCTAGAGTCATGAATATCAAAGCCTTGCAGAGCAATCGCGTTTTCAATTTCAACAAAAAACTCAATCCCAATGGCAGCAACTCATACTGGGATTTAGGATGCATTTTCCCCAACATTCTATTGCGAGATTTGAATAAAATCATACAAAATGATACTCAATCTCTGTATTTTTACCAACGATGCAATTAAGTCGACAGCATCTTTTTTCTTTTTGGGTCGGTTTTGGATTGATCGGACTGATTCTAATCGACCTATGGCCGAGTGGAGAAGCTGTGGCTGACTATTGGCAAAGTGAAATATTTTTGGAGCTACGATTGCCCCGTGTGTTAAGCGCATTGATTGGTGGGATTGCTTTAGGATGGAGCGGATTGATGATGCAGACCTTATTTCGGAATCCATTGGCGGGACCATTTTTAATTGGGATTACACCGGGCGCCACCTTCGGTGTCGCCCTTACTACCTACTTAGGAAGCAGCCTCGGACTCAATGAAACCCTCAGTCACATTGCCATCCAGCCCCTCGCTGCGCTCGGGGGCGCCTTCCTCGTCCTTTCCATCCAACTTGCACTCCATAGAAAACTCTCCCAAATGCACTCCCTCCTCCTGGTGGGACTGGTTCTTGGATATTTCTTTGGCGCCGCGGTTGACATTATCACCCAAACCGCACAAGCCCAACAAGTCAAACAGTTTGTAATGTGGGGCATGGGAAGCTTCGATCGCGTCCTACTCAGAGAACTGATTCCATTGCTTGGCGCCACAATTATGGGCGGACTCATCCTCACCTATCACCGCCATGCATTCAATACCTATTTACTCGGCGATATCCACGTTGAAAGTGCCGGAAAATCGGCCAAAACGCTCAGAAACTGGCTCATTGTTGGCAGCGCAACCATGGCGGCTATCGTCACTGCGTTTTGCGGCCCCATCTCCTTCGTCGGCCTGATCGCACCACATATCTCCCGAAAAATCCAAGGCACCGAAGCACATCAAAAAAACATCTTCACCACAGCCATGGCCGGTGGGATATTGACCCTCGCCGCCGACATCATCGCAAATAACACCTTGGAAAATAGCACTTTGCCTGTAAACGCAATCCTATCGATTATTGGCGCACCGCTTGTCATTTGGATGCTCGCTAGAAAATCCGGCTAATTATCACTCCAACCTTTCCAACTTGATAATATTCTCAATCTGATGATCCAAAACCGGATCGTACTCCGTGAGCAATGAATGTCCATATATGCTACCGAAAGCCTGCCAAAAAATCGCCTCGCCCGTGCCCCGATAATTCCGCATAATCTCCCAACTCGTCTTGCCTGTTTCGCGATGCAATAACTTCATCAAGACCTGACCCTCGCCAATCGTGAGGTTCTTCAGTTGATCCATATACATCTTTTTGATGCTCTCCTCACACTGTTTGACATATTTGCTGCGCTCTCTCCGTCCCTGAATCGTCTGCAACTTGTCTTCCATCGCCTTCATTTTCATCGCCGCCATCTTGGCATAAGGCATCGTTTTTATCACCCGGCGCTTAAGAATCAAATACTCACGTCGCTTCGCAGCATCCATACTCGCCGACACATAAACGGGGTCAATTCGATCAAAATCCGTAACGACGATGGTATCCACCGGCACTGCGTCCGATTGCGAAACCGCTGGCAACCAAAACAAAAGAAAAGTCATCATTCCCAGCGTAAACCTCTTCTCCATCACAAAAACACCCATCACACTATAAACCCATTGCTTCTGAAAAACAACCATCCCTGTCATATCTCTATGCTGTTTTCATTTTACGATCCCGCATCATTCCGCCCCAAACAAACCCAACAACCCCCAAAATCATCAATACCAACGATATCATCTGCGCCTGAGAGAATTCCATCCCCAAAAAGTGATACAAACTAATTCCGTGCTCGCGAATGCTCTCAATTAACATCCTCTCCGCGCCAGCCATCATCATATAAATCGAAAAATATTGGAACGGTGCCCAACTGCGATTGCGCAACACATACCACAATATCGCAAAAAGCCCCAATGCCATCAAGGCCTCATAAAGGGGTGTGGGATAAACCGGAACTGCCAACTGATAGCAATATTCTCCCGAGCAACCTGGAATCATCTCCATTCCTGTTGATGCGTAATCCTTTCCCAAAACATTGTGAGGGTATTTGTAAGCCCATGCCCAATCTGGCAAACCGGGATTGGCTTTCAAATTGGCAATACCCCAATCGCCATCGCCGGAGAAATGACAGCCAAACCGACCTAAGCCATAACTCAACATCATCGCCGGACCGCCCGCATCAAACACATGAGTCCAGTGCATTCCCTTCTTCGATGCATACCAAATCACACCCGCCGCACCGCAAATCAACCCCCCGTAAAACGTCCAACCGCCGCTGGTCAACAAATCCATCAAAAACGTATCCCAATGAATCTCGCTTGGGGTTTCGAGCAAATGAAACACTTTTGCACCCAAGAAACCACTCAGCAAAGCAACCGTAGTAAGATTTGGCATATTCGCCGATGCAGTCATTTCAACAATCGCCTCAGAAGGCGCAACGCTGCGCTGTTTTTTATCTGTAACCCATGTCCGCCACAGCGAAAACGCCATCGCCAATGCACCAAACAACCAACTTCCTTCGGTGGAAAACACGTGATCTTGAGGAGAAAATCCATCGCCGGTTTCCACCATCAAAAAGAGAATTTTGTAACCAAAGACAAAAGCCATCGCCGCATTGAGAATATACTCGTTGCGAGCCACACCCACGCCGGTAACCTGTTTCACTTTCACTTTGGAGAACTGACCCAAAGATGTTCTGCGATCAAACTCAGACGACATCGCCCAGAAGGCAGCGCCGATGCTCATGGCGACGAAAAAACCGAAGGTATTAACGACCTTTAGAAAGGGCAGGGAAATTCCCGTTAAATCGTACAGAAAATGATAAAGGGTTGGAAACACAGGTGCAAGTTAATGCGCAACCTCGGCGTAATCAAATGCAGCGTTCACCCAACCTTCGGAATCCAATGAAGAAAGCGACACATCCGCTACGGTATTGACCAACAAAGGGTCGTAATCGGTGGCAACTTTGATGTAATTATCGGTAAAGCCAAACATCACACCGCGGCGCTCCTCTTCTTCAAACAAAACCGGTCTCCGCGTGCCCAAATGCTCACGATAGAAGGCCATGCGCTTTTTTTCACTGAGCCCGCGAAGCATTTCACCGCGCTCCATTCTCACCTTCACCGGCACCACATCCTTCATTTTTTTGGCGGTGGTATTGGCGCGCTCTGAGTAGGGAAAAACGTGCAGATACGACACGTCCAATTCGTTCAAAAAGCGATAGGTTTCGAGGAAATTCTCTTCTGTTTCACCGGGGAAGCCCACAATCACGTCGACGCCGATTCCACAATGGGGCATCAACGCCTTAATTTTCTGAATTCTGGAACGATATAAATCCGACAAATACTTTCTGCGCATTCTCAACAGAATCTCGTCGCTCCCGCTTTGCAATGGGATATGGAAGTGAGGCACGAAACGCTTGCTTTTGGCCACAAATTCGATAATTTCATCGGTGAGCAGATTGGGTTCGATGCTACTAATTCGGTAGCGATCCACCCCTTCTATCACGTCGATGGCTTTCACCAAATCAAAGAAATTCTGATTGTGTTCGATACCAAAGTCGCCCAGGTTCACACCCGTTAACACGATTTCTTTTGCACCTTGTTGGGCTGCTTCTTTCACCAACTCGATGGTTTCCGCTACGTTTCCGCTGCGACTTTTACCGCGGGCCAGGGGTATGGTACAAAAACTACAGAAGTAATCACAACCGTCTTGTACCTTCAAGAAAATGCGGGTTCTATCGCCGAGGCTGTAGCCTGGCACAAATGTATTAACGTCTTTGATGGGGGCATTGTGCACCACAGCCTTGGGTTCTTTCACCAAAGTATGCAGGTGCGATATCAATTCAAATTTTTCTGCCGCTCCAAGGACCATATCCACGCCTGGAATTTGGGCGATTTCATTGGGCTTGAGTTGGGCGTAACAACCAATCACCACCACATAGGCATTGGGGTTGTGCTTGAGTGCTTCGCGAACCACTTTTTTACATTTACGATCCGCGTGATCCGTAACGCTGCAAGTATTAATCACATACAAATCGGCCCCATCCTGAAATTCCTTTTTCTCAAATCCCGCCTTGCTCAGTTGCTGTCCGATCGCACTGCTTTCAGCAAAATTGAGCTTGCACCCAAGGGTATAAAAGGCTACGGTTGACATTTGAGGAATTTAGAAAATACAAAGGTACGAAATCCCAAGGGAATCAGAATATCAATCCAAATTCCGAGCTCCTGAAATCAGAATATCAAAGCATATTCAAGACTCCATGTCCCAATGAATTGGGGTGTGCCAGGGGCTTCTTTCGATGGGTCCGTGGTGGGAGCAATCAGCTCTTGCTTGGTTTCCGCAACCCCATCACCGTCGGTATCCACCATGCCAATAAATAAGAAATTGTTATTCAAATTTCGCAAGCCAAACTTCAAAGCGATAGAATATCCCAACGATTCTCCTCGCTGTTGAAAACCCAACGATGCCTGATAATCAAAGGCTTTTAAGGGCAACTTATCCCAAGTTTGAATACTATTATAGGTATTCAGGGCGGTAGGCAAAGGCGTTTTACTTGGACCGACGTACAAAATCGAATTGAAATTATACCCCGCTTGAATGCCCAATTGAAGTTGCTTTACTTTTACATCACGCTGCTTGGTTAATCGATAATTGATCAGCAAGGGAACGTCCATACTCATGATACTAATTTTTGTATAGGAGCGATTGATAGCTGTATCACCGGGTCTGCCGTTTCCAAAATTGCTTCCGCGCATGCGCAAATCCAATCCACTTTGAATGCCCCAAGGCGATTTTTTATCCAATTTGGAATGAAAATAAAACCCTGCAAGCACGCCAATGCTGGGCCTGGGATTTAAAAGCTTCCCGCCATACATCGAACTCATCCCCATTCCCATTTTTAACCCATA
>CANIZU010000085.1 GCA_947472115.1 Flavobacteriales bacterium
AGCTCAAGGATCGCATTTTAAAAGAAACGGGCTTGCCGATTAGTTTTGGGGTGGCGAGCAATAAAACGGTAAGCAAGGTTGCCACGGGGACCGCAAAGCCAGCAGGGCAAAGAAAGGTGGATTACGGCGATGAAAAACCTTTCCTTGCACCGCTTTCGGTGAGGAAAATCCCTGGGGTTGGCAACGAAACCTATCGTACCTTGAGATCATTGGGGATACAATACATCAAAACGCTGCAAGAAATGCCCATGGAATTGCTATCGAAGACACTTCAAAAACCTGGCATCGACTTATGGAAAAAGGCGCAGGGGATCGACAATCGCAAAGTGGAACCCTACCAAGAACGGAAAAGCATTGGCACTGAGCGGACCTTCGAAAAAGACACAATTGACGTCGTTAAGTTGCGCAATCTAATGAGCGCGATGGCCGAAAACTTGGCATATCAACTCAGAAAGGGCGATAAAATCTGTGCTTGCATCACGGTAAAGGTGAGATACAGCGACTTCAATACGCACACTTTACAGGCAAAGATTCCTTATACCAGTGCAGACCATATCATCATTGCCAAAACCATGGAATTGTTTGACCGTTTGTATAGTCGACGATTACTGATTCGTTTGGTGGGTGTACGACTTAGCAATTTGGTAAGCGGCGGATTTCAGATGAATTTGTTTGAGGATTCGGAGGAGATGGCCAATTTATATCAGGCGATGGATCGCATGAGGAATCGATTTGGGAGCCAGGCCGTTCGCAGAGCGAACGGCCTGGACGTGAAAAGCATCGGCCGGTCAGACAATCCCTTTGATGGTGGTCCGCCCCCTTTATTAGCAAATCGCAGAAGCTAATATCACCCTGATTCGGTAAGATTTATTGCGTTTTATGCACCGAATGTACCATACCCTTCCAATTGTGGGTTATTTCCGTTTTATTTGTAATAGGTATCATTAAACCCCATGAAACTAAGCAACCTATTCCTCTTTATCAGCATTTTAAGTATTCAAGCAGTTACGGCGCAGACCAAACCTGTACTCAAAGCCCGTGAAAATTTTGCCAATGGAAAATATCCAGAAGCAAGAAAATATTGTATTAGCGGCCTAGAAGACGATAAATCCACCACTGAACTTTGGTACATCAAAGCCATCTCCGAGTTTGAGATGTATCAACTAGAAAAATATCGCAAAGAAGAAACCGATTACTTCAAAGAATCAATGAAAAGTGCGGTGAAGGCGATTGGTTACGATGACGAACTAAGACTTTACAAAGTATACGGCGAACGATTCAAACCATTGGTGGCCGCCAACAACAAAGAAGCCATCAGCAATTATGGTCAAGGCCGCTACCCTCGTGCCCTTCAGACCTATAAAATTAGCTATGAACTTACCGGAGATACTATCGCGTTAGGTATGGCTGGTCACTGTTACTTTTTGATGAAGCAAAACCTCGACGCAGTAAAGACCCTAAGGAAGGTTGCCACGATGAACTATGGCGCCAACGCAGAAAACAAACACAAGAAAACCTATGTGAGAGAAGCGTTTGAAGATCTTACCGATTACTATTTGAATGAGGCCAAAATGAAAGACAGCGCTTTGTTCTATTGCGAAATGGGACTATCCGTCTTTCCATTGAATTTGAAATTGTTGGGATGGGAACGACAAATGCTGAATCTCGAATTGGCATCAACCCGCAGCAATACAGGATATAGTGCGATGTACAACCAGTGGTTGCAAAAGGCGTTGATCTACTTCCCGAGCGACACCTTCTATCTGCATGAACAAAACAATTTTTACCTCAATCGCATTGGCTACTTAACCCAAGAAAATGATTGGGCGGAAGCGGAAATGACTTATCAGGATTTCTTTGAGCGAAAAGCCGATCTTTTGGGTCGAAAATCAAAGAACGCTACCGATCCATTCTTATTGAACGATACAAGCAAATTCATTACCCAGAGCTTAGAATATTACCTAAGCAACAACGCCCCAGGCGGTACTGTATTCTTCTTCTACAAGTGGTACCCAATGCAATTCAAAAGTGGAGCCATCGATGAGAAGCGGATGGAAGCCCTGCTAAACAATCCACCAAAAACCATTAGCCACCGTTTGATTGGCATGTTGATGGATCATGCAGGTAATAAATATCCAAAAAATGCCAACCTAAAAAAGCATCGTATGGCCATCTACAATCAATGGATTAAGCAACCCATCGCCTACTATGATTGGCAGCGAATCATTACCCTTAGTGATTCTGTGGTCAAAGATTTTCCAAAAAACACCACCCTAAAACCCCAACAACAGCAATTATTGGCTAGGGGCATTGATTCATTGACAAAACACGGTCAAATGGATTTGGCTTGGGGACTTTATTATCGACTTCAAAAGGAGAATCCCAAATTTGCGACGTTAAACAAACTTCAGATCAGTTTGGCGAAAGCAGATTTCGAGAAACGTTTCAAAGGAAGCAAAATCGCCTATTCTAAAGTCAAAGGCAAACAAGTTTCAAATACGGGTTGGTCGGGCATCGTTAAGACTTGTACCCCAGGAACCTTGCCAGATAGCACAAACCAAAAGATTACAAATCGTATCAATTACTTCCGTCAGAACGCCGGGATACCTAATGCAGTAAGATTGGACGAGGACAAGCAAATTGCCTGTTTGGCTGCCGCCACGATGTATGCCCCCATTGGCGTATTCAGTCGCGAACCCAAACCAGAAACCCACAAGTGTTTTTCTCAGCCTGCCGCCGATGCCGCCGCCTATGGCCAAGCCATTTTAGAATCCAATCCTGCGCAGAGTGTCACGGTGCTCATGAGCGATAATAAAAGCGACGAGATGTATAACCGTCGTTTAATTACCCATCCTGGATTAACTAACTATGGATATGGTTGCGCCGACAATAATTCTGTTTTTTGGATGGCCGATAAGTCGTTGTTAAAAATCGATTCTGCTTATTACAAAGATCATTTCGTAACATGGCCCGCGGCGGGTGCCTCACCAACCATGCTTGCTTTTGATAAATGGAGCTTTTCTATACTACAGCCGCTTGCAGAAGCAACAGTATCAATGACTTCCACCAAACATGGCAAAGTAGAATGTGACGTGCGCGAAGAAGCTGGAAATGGACTTGGGCTTCCAACTTTGGTGATTGTTCCGCTAGGCATGCCCAAATGGGAAACGGGCGATGTAATCAAAATAACGGTTACCCTAAAAAATAAAAAAGTATATACCTACTCAACTGAGTTGTTCTAATTGCTTTATTCCTATTATTTCATTACCTTTGCAGTCCTTTTTTAGGATCCTTTCTGCACGCGTGGCGTAATTGGTAGCCGCACCAGACTTAGGATCTGGCGCCGTAAGGTGTGTGGGTTCGAGTCCCTCCGCGTGCACTACTCCCCTCCAATTGTTGCTGTTAGGCAATGTGGCGGGGATTTTCATTTTATCACATCACCCAATAGAAAAAAAGCAATATTGTGAATATTCAACTCGAAAAACACGACGATCTTAACCTTACTGTCATCATTGCACTTGGCAAATCAGATTACCAAGAAAAGGTAGAAAAAGAAGTAAAACGCATTCAGAAAACCGCCAATATCAAAGGTTTCCGTCCAGGAAAAGCCCCTATGGGAATGGTTCATAAATTGTATGGCAAAGGAATTCTAGCCGACGAAATTCAGCGTATGGCATCCGACGCGATGAACAACTACATCGAAGAGAACAAATTGGATATTCTAGGCTACCCCATCGCAAGTAATAAAGTAGAAAGCGAAATTGATATCGACGGTAGTGAAGATTTTACGTTTGCTTTTGATTGTGGTTTGGCGCCTCAATTTGAACTTAGTGTTTCTAAAAAGGATACTTTGGAGCAATTTGATATTACCGTTACCGATAAAGAAGTTACAGACGATATCAATTACTCTAGAAAGCGTCATGGCAAAATGGTTGATATCGAAGCAGCAGAAGAGGAAGATATCATCTACGCAAATGTCAATGAGTTGAATGAAGATGGAAGTATTTTGGATGGCGGCTTAACCGATAAAAACATCAGCTTCGTATCGTCTTTGATCGAAGATAAGAAAGTAAAAGATTCTGTTTTGGGCAAAAAAGTGGGCGACCAGTTCAATGCCGATATCAAAACATTGCTCAACAATAACGAAACCGTTATTTCCAATACATTGGGAATCGCAAAAGAGGGCGTGAACGACCTTAGCAGCAATTTCAGTGTCACCGTAACTGAAATCAAACGCAGAATCGATGCAGAAATCAACGAGGAATACTATAAAGAAGTTTTTGGCGACTTAGAAATCCCTTCAAGCGAAGAGGAATACCGTGAAAAGATCCAAGCGAATTTAGAAAACTACTACCGCAATGAATCTGAACTTTGGTTAGATCATCAAATTGGTCATTTGTTGATGGAGAAGCACAATATCAACTTGCCTGATGAATTCTTAAAGCGTTGGTTAATCACTACCAAAGAAAACGAATATACTTTTGAGAACATCGACGAGAAATATGCGGAAGAGAAAAGTGCATTGCAACGTCGTTTGGTAATCGATAAAATTGCTGCCCAATCAGATTTGAAGAGCACTGAAGCAGAAATCAGAGAAGAAGCGCGCATTTATTTCCACGGATTATACCGTCAGTACGGATTAAATATCCCAATGAACGACGCATTCTTGGACGAAAGCATCAACAAGAAACTTGCAGAACGCGAATTTGTAATGCAGATGGCAGACCGCGTAATTTATCGCAAAGCCTATGATGCAGTAAAAGAATTAATTACCATCAAAGCAAAGAAAATCAGCGTTGAAGATTATTTCACACAAGTAAATGCGCACAAATCTGCGCATGGTGAATAACCTTTTCTATATTTGATTTGTTAAATAACCACAACAACATGGACTACGGTAAAGAATTTGAGAAATACGCGACCAAGCACTTGGGAATAAGCAGCCTAAAGATGGATAATTACACCAAACTGGTTTCCCAGAGTGGTGGTATCTACGGATTAACCCCTAACATCATCGAAGAACGTCAGATGAACGCGAGCGTCATTGATATTTTCTCTCGTTTGATGATGGACCGAATCATTTTCTTAGGTGTTCCCATTTACGAAGATGTGGCTAACATCATCATGGGACAATTGCTATTCTTAGAAAGCGCAAACCCAAACCGCGATATTCAAATCTACATTAACAGTCCAGGTGGAAGCGTTTATGCAGGCCTAGCGATTTACGATACGATGCAGTACATCAGTTCTGATGTAGCTACCATTTGTACTGGAATGGCGGCAAGTATGGGTGCTGTTTTGATGTGCGCTGGTGCCCACGGAAAACGTACTGCCCTTCCCCACTCACGTATCATGATTCACCAACCTTTGGGCGGTGCACAAGGTCAAGCATCTGACATCGAAATCACATACAAAGAAATCAGTAAGCTAAAGAAAGAACTCTACGATATCATATCAAATCACTCTGGTCAAGCCTTTGATAAGGTTGAAAAAGATTCAGATCGTGATTATTGGATGACAGCCGAAGAATCAAAAGCATACGGGATGATCGATGAAGTGCTCGGACGTCGTACCAAATAATATCGCATGAAGGCGAAAGACCCCAATTGTTCGTTCTGCGGTCGCAAGAAAAGCGAATCGTTGATGCTTATTTCCGGTTTAGATGGTCATATTTGTGACCATTGCGCCGAACAAGCGAATAACATCGTAGAGAAAGAACTTGGCGGTTCTCCAGAATCTATCACTGATATCAATAGTACAACGGGCGAAAAAGGTGGCAAAAAGCTTCCTACGCCTATAGAGATCAAAGAACACCTTGATCAATACGTAATTGGACAAGACCAAGCAAAGCGCACGCTGAGTGTGGCCGTATACAATCATTACAAACGATTAAATAGCAAAAAAAATAACAAGAAGTCGGATGATGTGGAAATAGAAAAGTCCAACATCCTGATGATCGGCGAAACCGGTACCGGCAAAACGCTTTTGGCAAAAACCTTAGCGAAAATCCTTGATGTACCCTTTTGTATTGCCGATGCAACCGTTTTAACCGAAGCGGGTTATGTAGGCGATGATGTGGAGAGTATCCTTAGTCGTTTACTTCAAGTGGCCAACTACAAACCCGAATTGGCAGAACGTGGCATTATCTACCTTGATGAAATGGATAAGATTAGCCGCAAAGGCGATAATGCTTCTATCACGAGAGATGTCAGCGGCGAAGGAGTTCAGCAAGGTTTACTCAAAATCTTAGAGGGCACCATCTCTAACGTAGCACCGGAAGGCGGGAGAAAACACCCCGACCAAAAGTATATTAAAGTTGATACCACCAACATCCTATTTATTTGTGGTGGCGCTTTTGATGGCATCGAGAGAATTATCTCAAGACGTGTTCAAAAGCAAGAATTGGGTTTCAAAAGCAGCCTAAATCGCGAAATTCAAGACAAAAAGCTACTCAGCTTGGTATCACCTCCAGATTTGAGAGCTTTCGGTCTCATTCCAGAATTAATCGGCCGCTTACCCATATTAACAGCCCTTGAACCGCTAGATAAACCCGCATTAATGTCGATTTTATCTGACCCCAAAAATGCCCTATTAAAACAATATCAGCACCTATTCTCATTGGATAATATCAAATTATCTTTAGAAGACGATGCAATTGATTTTATCGTCGACATGGCCTTTGAAAACAAGTTGGGCGCCCGAGGATTGAGAGGTATTTGCGAATTGATTTTGCAGGATTTTATGTTCGAAGCCCCATCACAAAAAGGAAAATCAGAATTAGTTATTACCAAAGCCATCGCCGAAGAAAAATGGAATCGGGCTGATAGCCAAAAATTCGCATCTTGATTTCCCACATTTTTGGGTAAATTGCATTCGTCTTATGGAAAAGAATAACAAAGGTGTAATGACCGCTTGGACAATGTATGACTGGGCGAACAGCGTTTACTCACTCAGCATTTCGTCTGCCATCTTCCCCACTTTTTACGAAAGCTTCACCCCAAAGCACATAGAAGTAATGGGAATGGACTTCAAAAATACCGCTTTATATAGCTATTGTTTGAGTTTTGCCTTCCTAATCAACGTATTGCTAGTGCCGCTATTATCTGGTATCAGCGACGCTTCCGGAGCCAAGAAACCCTTTATGCGATTTTTTGTCATCCTTGGCAGCTTGGGTTGCAGCGCCTTGTATTTCTTCAACGGCCACAATTACACATTTGGCCTAATAAGTTTCATGATTGCGACCTTGGGTTTTGCCGGTAGTTTGGTATTCTACAATGCCTACCTGCCTGAAATTGCGACACCCGACAAGTTCGATAAATTATCTGCTCGTGGATTCACCATGGGTTATATCGGCTCCGTTTTGATGTTGATATTCAATTTGCTGTTATTAATTAAGCATGATTGGTTCGGATTGCCTTCGCCAAAAACAAGCCCTCTGCCCTTTCAAGTGGGTTTTGCAACAGTTGGAATCTG
Organism: Flavobacteriales bacterium; assembly: GCA_947472115.1. GTDB lineage: Bacteria > Bacteroidota > Bacteroidia > NS11-12g > UBA955 > UBA955. The sequence goes on from CANIZU010000085.1 coordinate 7,474, forward strand.
GTGGCTGGGATGGTCGTTTTGGCCCTTATTAAAACTCCCTGGCAAATTAGAAGCAAAAGCGAAAGTGAGCATCTGGAACGGCTACCGTGAAATTCGCAACGTATTTCAGGAAGTCAA
>CANIZU010000086.1 GCA_947472115.1 Flavobacteriales bacterium
GAAAACTAGCGACAAAGTGAAGCCAATCTTCCATGAAGTGGTTGGATTGTTTAAAATAGGTCTTGCAATGTCGCGCGTTACGTCAGATGCCGATTTGTCGCCGGTTACAAGTCTGTCTCTTAAAATTGAATCATGTATCATTCGAATATTTTATGGGTGAATTAAATTGAATCGTTGTTACGAATTTTAGTCATATACTTCACTGAAGATTGTACGTTAAGCTCTTCCAAAACGCTAAATCCACGCTCATTCTTGTACAACTTGCTTACTTCGCTTTCTGGATTGTGCAAGTCACCAAATACGATGGCATTGCTAGGACATGCGCGCTGACAAGCGGTTTGAACGATAACTTCATTCGGAGATTTTCCGTCGCGTTTCGCTTTCAACTTACCTTCTTGAACACGCTGAACACAGAAAGAACACTTCTCCATTACACCACGAGTTCTAACGGTAACATCAGGGTTGATGACCATTTTACCCAAAGGATTGTTGAAGTGGAAATCAAAATTGTCGTTCTCGTTGTATCTAAACCAGTTGAAACGACGTACTTTATAAGGACAGTTGTTACCACAGTACTTCGTACCGATACAACGGTTGTATGTCATTTGGTTCAATCCCTCAGAAGAGTGCGTTGTTGCCAATACCGGACAAACTGTTTCACAAGGTGCATTAGCACAGTGTTGACACATCATTGGTTGATGCAATACGTTCACATTTTGCCAATGATCGAAGTTACCTGATGCATCTATTTTCGCGATTTCATCATCTTTTGTCATTGCACCTTCAGCAGATTCAAATGCATAATAACGATCGATACGAATCCAGTGCATTTCACGACGCAAACGAATTTCATCACGACCTACAACAGGAACGTTGTTTTCAATCGAACAACTAACTACGCAAGATCCACAACCTGTGCAAGAGTTAAGATCAATTGCCATAGCCCACAAATGGTTTGGCGCACCGTCTTTACGATACTCTGCCTTTTCCCAAATTGTATAAATGTGGGTTTCGGGTAAATCGTTTCCAGCTTTAGAATTCTTTTTGAAAGCGCCTAAAGTAGATTCACGAACGATATCGCGACCTTCAATACTATGGTGGGTTTGAGTTTGTGCCAACTTGTAGTTTTCGTCACCCTTGGTAACATCTACGTTCTTAGCTACAAAGCTGCGATTTCCAGTGTTATTAGCGAAAGCAAAAGCGTTCACACCAACTGTATCGTAACCTTTTTCGATGCTTCCCCCTACTTTACCTGCTGCGGTACGACCATAACCCAAAGCCAAAGCAACGGTTTCGTTGGCTTGACCTGGTTGAATCATTGCTGGCACGTTGTTATAAGTAACATCGCCTACTTTAATATTTACTGTATCACCTTCTGCGATATCCAACTTCATTGCCAATGATTTAGGCAATGCAACGTAGTTATCCCAACATACTTTACTTACTGGATCTGGCATCTCTTGTAACCAAGGATTGTTTCCGTAAGCACCATCACGAACGCCTACTGGCTGATAAAGAACCATGTCGATTCCCGTAGCCTTTGAATTCGAAGAAACAAACGAAGCCAAAGCCTCAACATTACCTGCATAAGAAACACCACCTTCAGAAACACTTGCAGCCATTACACCTTTTTCCAACGCTGCATTGAATGCATCATCAGATCCCAACGTCGCAGCCCAATTATTTCTCATGAAATTGTAGAAAGGAGACGCTTGCAATTTTTGAGAGAAAATACCTTTAGATGCGAATGGATCTTTCTCCATTGCGATATTGGCATTAGCCCACGTCAACAATGTTACCTGCGCTTGACGAGTATTGAAAACATTAGAAATGGTAGGCTGTGTGAACTGATACAAACCTTTGCGAGGCTCAGAATCATTCCAACTTTCTAAGTAGTGATTGTCTGGGCAAACATATTGACAAACAGAAGCAGTTTCGTCTTTGCTAGATGCAAATGAAACCGATACTTTCGCTTTCTTAATGGCTTCAGCCCAATCTTTACTGTGGTTGTAAACTGGGTTAACGCCATAGAAAATTACAGCTGAAATAGAACCCGACTTCAAACCGGCCAAAACTTCGGCAGTTTTAACATCTGAACCTTGATATTGATTGCTGTGGTTAACCATATCAATGGTTGTTCCATAGCTTCCCAATAACATATTGATACCATTTACGATTTGTTGAATTTCAGTATTGTTGCTACCAGAAATAACCAATGATGTTCCTTTGGCTTTCAATAATGCATCAGCAGTTTTCTTAATTGAGTTACCTGCCAATTCACCTTGTTGTGGAACTGGAATCTGACGAGCACCAGTACCCACAGCGATGTAGTTGTATAAGGTAGCTACATACAAAGCTTCTTGAGAAGCACGCATTGGGAAACGGTGATCGGCATTGGTACCGGTCATACTCAAAGTACTTTCGAATTGAATGTGCTTAGACATTCCACCTTCTGCATTTGGCTGACGGTTGATTGTGTGTCCTTTAGAGAATTCAACTGGTGAAATCCAAGTACCCAAGAAATCAGCGCCAAAGCTCACAATTACCTTAGCAATATCAAATTTATAGGTTGGTAATACACGTTTTCCGAAGTCTGCTGCATTTGCATCCAAAATACCAGCGTAAGAAATCGCATCATATGACACGTGCTCTGTGGTTGGATAAGCACCTTTAAAAGCTTCAATGGCCTTTAAAGTACTAGGACTGTGTAAACTACCTGAAACCAAAGCAATTTTACCGTTTGCCGCGACAATTGATTTCAATTTAGCAGATACCTCACTATCCAAAGCTGACCAATCTGTCTGCTCCGAATCATTAGATAATGGATTAGCCAAACGCTCATTGTCGTATAAAGACAAGATAGATGCTTGACCTACTGCACAAGTACCTCCCTGAGAAATTGGTGAATCCACAGAACCATCCACTTTAATTGGACGTCCCTCGCGAACTTTCACTTCAATTCCACAAGCGGTTGAACAAGCACCACAAGTTGATCTGTAATAGTTTGCAACACCAGGAGTAACATCCTCAGGCTTCACCAAGTATGGCACAGCATTGCGAATGGGTGTTTTATAACATGCGGCCAATGCAACGGCAGTTACACTGAAACCAAAATATTTCAAGAAATCACGGCGATTGGCCTGAAGTTCAACACCTTCCTCATTGAATACTTCATCCAGAGGAAGATCATCATGAAACTCATTGCGCTGAGCGGCCAAGAATGATGGGTTCTTGGTTAACTCATCTTCACCTTTCCAATATTTAATATTATTTGACATAATTGATGATTCTTTCAGTTAAAATTAATAGTGACACTTAGAACATTCTAAACCGCCATTCATGGCTGGAGTTAACTTCACTTTACCGTCGGCAGCGAAATACTTACTCTTGCCTTGATTACTAGCGATGTCTTTCTTCGCTTTGTCGTGCAAGGCTTTGTAGTAATTGTTATTCGCTACATCAACTTGAGCATTTCTGTGACAATCGATACACCATCCCATTTGCAAAGTGTTTTTTTGCTGTACGACTTCCATTTTTTCGATGGCTCCGTGACAAGTCTGACATGTTTGCCTACCTACTTTCACGTGTTGTGCGTGGTTAAAGTATGCATGATCTGGCAAGTTGTGAATACGAACCCAACGGATTGGCTTAGGATTTGGACCGTATTGCTCACCCGCTTTGCCTTCTGGATTGTAATCCAAGGCAGCATAGATCTTTTTGATTTCAGGAGAAATTTCACCATTGTACTTATCTGTCAACTGAACCCCTTTGTGACAATTCATACAAGTATTCAAAGCAGGAATAGATGCCTGTTTGCTTTCTTCTACGGTTGAGTGACAATATTTACAATCCAATTTCAAATCTCCAGCGTGTAGTTTATGAGAGAATGCGATAGGTTGTTTCGGCGCATAACCTTTTTGAACACCCACTTCGGTAATAGCGAAACCATAACCATAGTAAGCACCTACTCCACCCAAAATCGCAACCGTGAACAATGTCAATACTGTTGGATTCATCTTACCCCACTTACCAGGAAGAATTTTTTCAAAAAACCCTTTCTTCGGGGCATTGTGATGTTCGAAATCTTCAGGATGCTTTTCAGCAGCCACTCTTTTCAAAGTATTTTGAACACGAGCAAGTACTAATAATATTACGCTAAATATTGCTACGAGCAATATCAAAATGTACATTGTAGTATTGTCGTCCTTCTTTTCTCCACCGTCAACAACTACTGTAGCAGTTTTTGTTGGAGCAGGAGCAGTTTTGATGTACTCTATAATGTCGTTAACATTAGCGGGTGTCAAGTTCTCAAATATGTTCATAGCCGCCTGGCCATTGTCGTTGTATAACGCAATCGCATCAGGGTCTTTGTCAACCTTTCTGAATTTCTCGTTGTTCCTAACCCACTTCACCAACCATTCACTGGAGTGACGTGTTTCAACACCCCTAAGGGCGGGACCAACTAATTTCTTGTCTAAAGCGTGACAGCTACCGCAGTTGTTTGCGTCGTAGAGCTTTTTACCATTTTCGGCATTTGGCTTGTCTTGCGCGTAAGAGGATACTGATAACGCCATAACGGCGGACAGCATCCAAACTTTCATATTTCTAGCAATCATGTTTGGGAACATTGTCTTTTTTCGCGTTGCAAATATAGATTAAGGGGACCCCGTTCTAAAATAAATTGTTAACAGAGTTTTTAATTTAAAATCAATCTAAACAAATTTGCCATACCGTTGAAATTGTATGCATTACGAATTCGATTTTATAGAGTAATTAAGGATTTCCACATTAGAATATGACATTCGTCTACCATTCGAAACAGCGGTTTGGTCGAAAAACACTTTAATCAAAGTTTCTATGCGATAAGTCATCAATTTGATTGTTGATTTAACCAATACATATAGTTTACATAACTTGCCATTGCGAGTTGGGTATAATTTTGTGAGGAATTACCAAAGGCTCCCGCTTGTGTCTTCCACAATTTCAGGATCAACTCTTCCCCACTTTTCCCTGAGCCAATCACTTGAACTGCTTTTCTAACATTTCCAGCACCTGCATTGTACACGTGCATAACCAATAATTGAAACCATAGATCGTCGTGGTTTGGCACCAATCCAATACTAATTGCCATGCGCTCGGCATTGGGAATACAATAATCTTTCATCAGTTTCGCCGCTGCCATACTACTTTTTGTGAAATCATGCCTATCGTCTCTTGATGAGGAAACTACCAAACCATATTTTTTTGCAACAAACGGCATTAGTTGATAATGTCCTACTGCCCCTGAAATCGACCTTGCCTTAGGGTTGTTTGGCGATTCGATGAGTAAAATAAATTGTGCATAGATTGGATTCACCCCGTATTCATCGAATATCACTTTGGCATCATCAACCAAAGGGCCTACTTTTTGAAAATCAAAAAACTCTTTTTTACCCCTCACGAATTTCACTAATTCACAGGTTTCATAACCATTCTTATCTCTGTAACACTGTGCCGCCACATCCAGTTGGTTTTTTTCAACCATTGAATCCAAATGCTCTGCCGAAATCACATCCAACATTTGACGACTATCCTTGTGCACAACAATGCAAGAATCTTTGGTCAGAGAAATAACAGAACGCCAAAAGGTAATTTGTGGTTGCTGTTCAAAAAATGTGAGTTGCGCCTTAGGGACGGCCACAATATGAAATGAATCATTGGGATGGCTGCGCTTAACGGGAGTATTGGTTTGATTGCAAGCGGCTAGTTGAAGCCAACCCAGACCTGCCCAACAGAGTATTACAGAGATTTTCAATTTTCGCATTTATTTATTTGTTGTTGGGTTTTCTTGACAATGTTTTTCGAGCCATTGGGTTGCAGATTTTTCGCCAAGCAGAAGACTGCGCTCCCAGTCCGCACAGGCCACACCTATTTTACCCAAATTGTATCTAGCAATACCTCTACCCAAATAAGCATACGCCGGTGTTGAGTTCTTGCTTTTGATTGATTTACTTAGCCATATATCGGCATCATTATATCGCTCCAACTGCAACAAGCAATGACCATAATCAGCCATAAGGTCACCATCATTGGGAGCTTGTGCCAATAAGGTTTGATAAATGGTTTCTGATTCATCAATCCGATTCAAATAAAAGAGCGCATCCGCTTTCAATTTTAATAAGTTCTGATTCTGAGGGTTCTGTTTCAACGATTCGTTGACTTGCGTTAAGCAAAGTTCAAACTGTCCCATTTGGTAAGTGTTCTGAATCAACGTTTCAGTGATTGACGATTCGTTGGGATTGATTTGTTTTAAACCTAAAAGAATCTTTTGTAAATCGGCGTACTTTTTTGACGCATCAAAATGAATGCTTAAAATGGGTAAGTAATCTCTTAAAAACAAATCCCCCATTGTCTTGTAGAGCCACATCATATCTTCATAAACCGCTTCATACTCTTTGAGTTTAAGTGCTATTTCCAAACGATAGACCCTACCCAATGTATCTGAAGGCGCCAAACCCAAATAATGATTGATATCCCCAAACGCAAATTGATAATTTTCAGTACGCGAATAGGCTATGTAACGATACAGATACGTCTTTGGTCGGGCCGGATTCAGATAAATCGCCTTGTTGAAATCCACCACCGCGGAGCTAAAGTCCGACATATGAATCCGAACAATTCCGCGAGTTAACCAAGCCATATCGTTTTCAGGCTTAGAATCAACGGCAAGATTTAAATTGATGATCGCTTCATCAAATTGACCTTTTTCATCAGCTCTAACTCCATTCGACATCAATTGATCGAAACTTAGTTGTGCATTGCTGGTATTAACTCCCAAAATGGCTAAGGCGAACAAAAACTTGACTTTGGCTGATAACTTCATAATTTTAAAAGTATTCAAAAATCAATCCAATTTGTTGAATTTTGGGATCTGAATATCTACAAAATTGAAGCTGTCTATAAACAAGGACGAACAAACTCTTATTTTTGCATTTTACACATCTCGATGGCAAACTCAACCGATCTGAATTCAAGAAAAAACCATCTTTTCCTAATATTGGGAATGATCTTCTTAACCAATGCAATCGTAGCTGAATTCATTGGTGCCAAAATCTTTTCATTGGAAAAAACACTCGGGATCGAACCCATGGCTTTGAATATTTTAGGCGGTAAATTCAATTTCGATATGACGGCCGGGGTGATTTTGTGGCCGTTTGTATTTATCCTTACCGATATCATCAATGAATATTTTGGGAAGAAAGGTGTTCAAAAACTTTCATGGATAGCCGCAAGTCTACTCATCTATTCATTTCTAGCGGTGCGTGTAGCAATGGGGCTCGATGGGGCCGATTTTTGGAATATCAGCGGACAAACGCAAGGATTAAATGATATGCAGAATGCATTCAACGCCGTTTTTGGTCAGGGCTTAATGATAATCCTAGGCTCC
>CANIZU010000087.1 GCA_947472115.1 Flavobacteriales bacterium
CACCCGTTGCCTTGTTCAATTTTCCATTGCTAGCCAAAGTCTGCACATAACTTCCGTTGAAGAAAATTTGTGTCCCCTTGCGTGGCTTAAACTCAATCTCACCCTGAATTCCATCCTCTCCCATGGCCTGTCCCGGTGCATTGTATCTACTCAATAATCTATACGTATTCTGACGTGTCATCGATGGCAAATAACTCACCAGTCCATTCAACAAATTCTCCGTAGGTGCCGTACGAAACGAAAAATGATCCACGTGCCTGGCCTGAATATTCAAACCCACAGAAGCCTTTTGCTTGCCCAAATTCCATCCGCCTTTACCCCAACTCATCGACGTATACAATACCTTACCGCCAGTTAAATGGAATTTAGAATCATCCTCCATAATCGCCTCCTTTGATTTCACATTCCCCTCAACCGTCCAACTGAAATTGTCCTTCGTGTAAGTGAAATAAGCATTCCCGCCATACACATTGTACTTGGGATAAAAACGATCCGCCAAATCATACGTATTAATCGTCCCCACCAAACGATCCATCGTCTCCCTATCCAAAGTCCTATTCACCGCTGATGCACCCACCTGCAATGCACCAAATTTGCTATCCTTTCCCAAATCCAAATTCCCCTCAATGTTTAAGCCACTTATCACCTGATTCGCAAACCCAAAACGATTTTTTATATTCCCCTTCTGATTGCCCGCAAAACCCTTAATCGCCCACTTTTCGTTGATATTATACTTCAAACGCATCCCCTGTATCGCATAATCAATCCCAATCTGCCTCTGCTCGTAAGCCCTAAACAAAATTCCCGTACCAAACTGATCGTAAAACGACCCCATTGTGATGTCCAACTTATCGATGCTCTTGTTGATCTGCCAAAAACCTACACCATGATTGGTATACGCACTCTGAGGATCCAACAACGGTGAATTATTAAATGCATCGTATCGTAAAATAAATGAATACCCCTTGATTCGATATTGCATAAACAACCAAGCATCTGCACTGGCCGTGTTCTCCTTATAAACCTTTGTAGTCGCCCCGATGCTATCGTCGCGGACATATTTTTGATACGTCATCAACAAATTGCCCGAAAACTGACCCTTATCCGAATCCTTGCTCTGACCCAATGCCCAATTGCATGTGCCCATCAGGACAAGCAACATCACGATACTGAAATGTCTCATTCACTGCAAAGAAACAAAAAAGCCCGTATTTTTGTAGACCGATTATGTCCGAAGTCATTATTCCACCCACCGCAACCGCTACAAGAACCCTTTATATTGAAAGTTACGGCTGTGCCATGAACTTTAGCGATAGCGAAATTATAGCCTCCATCATGGGTGAACATGGCTTCAGTTCCACCAACGATGAACTCAATGCCGATGTCATTTTCCTCAATACCTGCGCCATTCGCGACAATGCAGAACAACGGATCAGAGAGCGATTAAAACATTTACGCGGCAACAAAAAACATAACAAAGAACTCATCATCGGTGTCCTCGGTTGCATGGCCGAACGATTGAAAGAGAAATTATTGGAAGAAGAAAAACTCGTGGATATCGTTGCCGGTCCCGATAGCTATAGAGATTTACCCAAACTCGTTGCCGAAGTGGACGATGGCGGACGCGCAATTAACGTGATGTTGAGCCGCGAAGAAACCTATGGCGACCTCAACCCCGTTCGTTTAAATTCCAACGGAATTACCGCTTTTGTGTCGATCATGAGAGGGTGCGACAATATGTGTACTTTCTGCGTAGTGCCCTTCACAAGAGGCCGAGAAAGATCTCGCGAACCCGAAAGTATCGTCAGAGAAATCCTTGAATTATCAAAAAATGGCTACAAAGAAGTAACCCTCCTCGGCCAAAATGTCAATTCCTACCTCTGGTTTGGCGGTGGACCCAAAAAAGAATTCAAAAAACTCACCCAAGAAGAACAAGATACATCGGTAGATTTCGCCGATTTGCTCGAAATGTGTGCCCTGGCCGTTCCCCATATGAGAATTCGTTACAGCACAAGTCATCCGCGCGACATCAACGAAAAAGTGGTGTACACGATGGCCAAATACAACAACCTCTGCAACTATATCCACCTGCCCGCCCAAAGTGGAAACAGCAGAATCTTAGACTTAATGTCGAGAAACTATTCCCGCGAATGGTACATGGATAAAATTCGTATGATCCGCAATATTATTCCCGATTGTGGCATCAGTTGCGATATCATTTCTGGATTTTGCTCAGAAACAGAAGAAGAACACCAAGACACGCTGAGCCTGATAGAATGGGCCAATTTTGAGTTCTCTTACATGTATATCTATAGTGAACGACCTGGAACCCCAGCAGCTAAGAAATTGGCAGATGATGTTCCTGACGATGTCAAATCACGCAGATTAACCGAAATCATCGCCCTTCAAAACGGCAAGTCGAAGCAGAAAAACGCATCCTACATCGGCAAGGTAGTCACGGTACTCATCGAAGGCCATTCCAAGAAAAGTAATCTGGATTGGAAAGGACGCAGCGACCAAAATTCGGTTACGATTTTCCCATGCGAATCATACCAACCTGGCGATTTAGTTGATGTGCTAATTGAACGCTCCACAACCACCGCCATGATTGGCAAAGCGATTGGTTACGCATCGTTGTAAATAGAATAATTCGCGGAATTTTTACCCCTTCACGGAATACTGAGGCCTCAAATTCTTGAGCATATCCTCCGTCATTCTGTCCAAATCATAATCCGGCTTCCAACCCCAATCTTCTGTCGCACGACCATCATCGATCACTGCTGGCCAGCTATTGGCGATGGCCTGACGAGAATCGGGCTCGTAAGAAATTGTGAAACCAGGTACAAATTTGGCAATCGATGCAGCAATTTCCTCTGGACCAAAACTCATCCCTGCCAAGTTATAGCTGGTACGAATCTTAATGCTCTCCGCAGGTGCATGCATAATGTCCAAAGTGGCTTTCAAAGCATCGGGCATATAAAGCATCGGCAAAACCGTTCCTTCACCCAAAAAACAAGTGTGATGTCCGGTCTGCAACGCATCGTGGTAAATAGAAACGGCATAATCCGTTGTTCCACCACCTGGCGCACTCTTATAACCAATCAAACCGGGATAGCGCAAACTACGCGTGTCAACACCCCAACGGTTGTAATAATATTGTGCATATAGCTCACCCGCCAATTTACTGATACCATAGATCGTAGTAGGATCCATCGTTCCGTATTGAGGTGTGCCAAAACGTTCTGTATTTGGTCCAAAAGCCGCGATACTACTAGGCCAATAAACTCTTTTGATGATGCCCGTATCCCTCGCCGCATTCAACACATGAAATAATCCCTCCATGTTCAATTTCCATCCAAATTCTGGATTTTTCTCCGCCGTTGCACTCAACAAGGCAGCCAAATGATATACATGAGTGGGTTTGTACTTCTGAATTACCGCATTTAATCCCGCCGCATCCAACACATCCAACGTTTCAAACGGACCGCCTTCAAATACCGGATTATCGGATTTTTTGACATCACTCGCGATCACATTTGCATCGCCGTAAATACCGCGCAACGCTTCAACCAATTCCGTGCCCAACTGTCCGCACGACCCAATCACCAATACTGTTTCTGTCGACATACTTCCGCAAATTTTGGCGGTTCAACCCACATTACCAAACCTTTTTCTCCCCGATTCACAAATGAATGCGTATTTATGGCAAATGTTCTGCATTTTTGCCTCCCACAATTCGGAAATGGCAGAGGAAACAATAAAATTTGGTATCATTGGTTTAGGACATATCGGTGCTCGACATGCGCATATGATTCAAGCCAATCCCGATGCTGAACTCGTTGCCATTGCCGATATCAAAAATCACGAAGATCTATCGGTCCAAGAATTTCAAGTGCCGCTTTACGAAAACGTGGAGGAAATGCTGATGCATCACAGCAATATTGAGGTGGTTTGCATCGCCACACCCAATGGTTATCACAGTCAACACGCAATTCAAGCCCTAAACATGGGTTGCGACGTAGTTGTCGAAAAACCGATGGCCCTATCCACAGACGACTGCGATGCGATGATTCAGGAGGCACAGAAACGAAACAAAAGGATCTTCTGTGTGATGCAAAATCGCTTTTCGCCGCCCTCCCAATGGATAAAATCAATCATAAGCGATAACGTCCTCGGCGAAATTTATCAAGTTCAAGTGGTTTGCTATTGGAATCGCGACCATCGCTATTATAAAAAAGGACATTGGCATGGTACCCAAGATTTGGACGGCGGTGTGCTGTTTACCCAGTTCTCACATTTTATCGATATGGTCTACTGGCTGCTTGGACCCCTTTCCATTAACTACAGTGAGTTCTCCAATTTCAATCACCAATCATTAACAGAATTCGACGATAGCGGTCAAGTCTTGTTTTCCTTCGGTGAGCGCGGAAAAGGAAGTTTGAGTTTTTCTACCAGCCTTCACAACCAAAATTTCGAAAGCTCGATAACCATCATCGCCGAAAATGGTACCGTGAAACTTGGTGGTCAATACATGAACGATGTGGTTTATTGCGATATCAAAAACTACGAAATGCCTACTTTGCCGCCGTCTTCTCCGCCAAATGATTATGGACAGTACAAAGGAAGTGCGGCAAATCATCATTTTGTAATTGAAGAAGTAGTAAGAAATATGCGTTACAATTCCCCTTGCATTACTACACCGGAAGACGGTCGGGCCGTGGTTGAAATCATCGAAAATATCCATTTGTTGAAAAAATAATTATTTTCAATTCGATTGATATTCAATTAATTACGGCCAATCCGAAATTAATTTTACATTTTTTTCAAATTCTTTTGGGGGTAAAAAACAAAATCCGTGTTAATGGCTCGGTATACCCATACCCTAACAGGTAAAATCATGACAAAAGAACAACTGGAAAGCAACACCTTCACTAAATACGCTGCAGGATTAATGCACGATGAAGAATTGCGCAAACTTGAAGATTGGTTAAAGAAAAACCCACAATTCAAACCCACATTGGCTATTATCAAACAACAGGTATCGGCAATGATGCCACAACTTAATCACTAATTCAACATGTCAAACCCAAACAATACTTCCCATCCCGAATCCGACATTGATCAGATTCTAAAGGTTTCGGAAAATTATAAATATTCGTTCGAGGCTAGTAATGATGACGCCTGGAACAAGTTTTCCGCCGCTCGTGAGGCCGAAAAACAAGTACCAACCCCATTTAAAGTATACAAAAACACATCGCGCTTGTTGCGTGTAGCCGCAGCCGTTGCAATTCTTGCCGTTGGCAGCTGGGCATTTTGGCTTACCACTTTAAATAAAACCTTGGATGCAGGTCAGTTTGCCACAAATGCTGGTCAAATCGAACAAATCACAATGAAAGATGGTAGTGTGATTACATTAAATGCCAATTCAAGTGTGGAATTCAAAGTGACAGAAAAATCGCGCGAAATCAAACTACAAGGGATGGCGCATTTTGAAGTCGCAAAAAATCCAAACGCCGCATTTGTCATTGAGTCAAACAACAATAAAGTAACCGTTTTAGGCACCGGGTTCGACGTTCAGTCTTACGCTGGAAAACCACTCCAAGTAACCGTAAATCACGGAAAGGTAAAAGTGGAGAAACTTTCAAACAGCACCATGCTCGAGTCAGTCATTCTTACAAAAGGAATGAGAGTTCGCGAGAATCTGAACCAAGCAAATGCAGCCAACAAACGTTCTCAAATATTCGCCGTTGATTCAAATGTGAATTTGGATGCCGTAAAATGGGAGTCTGGTAACTTGATTTTTACCAATGCCCCAATCGACGATGTGGTTAATGCCATCGAAACGCGCTACAGTAAAAAACTTCAAGTTAGGATACTTAAACCTACTTGTATCATTACCCCAACAGGTACTTCTAACCAAACCTCTGATTTGCAGTTTACCGGTGTATTTAAAAATACCGACGAATTCAGTACTGTAGTTAAAACCATTGAAATTGCCCTAGGATTGCAATTTGAAGTAAAATAAGTACACTCACCGTGCAACGCGGAAACAACTTTTGTTTTCAATAACTTTGTTACACTGTGAAAAAAGCTTTTTGGATTGCGCTCGTATTTTTTCCCCTACTTCTAGGGGCAAAATTCAGTGTCAATTCTCCTAAGCCAAACGCGCTTCCACAACTCTATTTCACCCCCAATGTCGGGCAGTTCAGCGTTGAAAATCCAAGTATCGCGCAAGCAGTAATTCCTGGAGGGGCCGTTTTTATTACCCAAAATGGCATCCGAATCCGAATGGATCACCCGGATGACATTGGCAACAAACACCAAGCCCATCACTACCGAGGAAAGGATACACAGTTCAGTGTTCGCTACCATATTAGCGACATCCTATTTGCCGGAGGACAATCGCCATCGAAAATTCAATTCCTAGATCCCGCTCCCTTTTACGAAAATTACTTCTTAGGCCAAGATCCAGAAAATTGGAAATCCGCCGTACAACCGATTTCAAAAGTGATACTGGAAAACATCTACCCCCGCATAGATGTCGCCATCTATTTCAATAACCAAAATTTAGAGTTCGACTGGATCTTGCATCCCGGCGCCGACCCCAAGCTAATCGCACTGAAATTGGATAAAACCAATAAATGGAAAATATTGCAACAGCAAATTCACATTCAAAATTCTGTCGGTGCCTTCATAATTCAAAAGCCCATCGCATCGCAGAAAAATCCGCTACAAAAAAAGTCAAAACCCGTTAACGTTTCCTATTCTGTTGACTCCCAGAATTTGATTCGCCTAAACATCGCCAAATACGACCCCCAACAAACCTTAATCATCGATCCAGTATTGGTTTTTAGTACTTACAGTGGTTCACAGGGCGACAATTTTGGTTTCACCGCAACATACGACACAGCAGGTTGCCTCTATGCCGGAGGTATCGTTGAAGCCGACACGCGAAAGTACCCCGTAACCACAGGTGCATTTCAAACCACATACGGCGGCAGCGGCTCCGGTGCTCCCCCAGTCCAATTGCCTTGTGATATTTCAATTAGCAAGTACAGCTCAGATGGCACCAAACTGCTTTATGCAACTTACATGGGTGGAAGCGACGATGAATATCCCCATAGTCTTTGCGTTGACCCCAATAACAATTTACTGGTTTTTGGAACAACACTTTCGGCAGATTTTCCCGTTCATCCGGATTCTGCATTCAATGATATCCATCAAAGCGACTACGACATCTTTGTAAATAAACTCAGCGTAGATGGAACCACATTGCTGGGGGGGACCTTCATCGGAGGAAATGATGCCGACGGATTTCAAACGGAAAACCCC
>CANIZU010000088.1 GCA_947472115.1 Flavobacteriales bacterium
AAAAAAGTTTAAAACTACTATGAACTTCGTTTATGGTATGGGTGCTGCGGTAGTAATCGTGGGAGCATTGTTTAAAATTTTGCACTTGAAAGGTGCAGACATTATGTTGTCGGTGGGTCTTTTGACAGAAGCCGCGATTTTCGTAATTTCTTCTTTCGAACCTGTGCATATGGATCCAGATTGGTCTTTAGTATATCCTGAATTGGCTGGTGGTGACCCAACTGAATCAAAAAAGAAGTCTTCAAGTGGAACTGTTACTCAGCAATTAGATAATATGTTGGCTCAAGCGAAGATTGGTCCAGAATTGATCGAAAGCTTAGGCAATGGTTTGTCGTCTTTGAGCAATAACGTAAAAGATATGGGTACTTTGTCAAATGCTGCAGTTGCTACAACTGAGTATGCAGAAAGTGCTTCAAAAGCGGCAAAAAACATGAATTCAATTGCAGATAGTACTGCAATGGTATCTGATTCAATGGGTAATTTCTCTGCAGGTTTGCAGGGTGCTTTGACGAACATCAATTCAACTGAAGCAGCTACTGCTGAATTTGCTGGTGAGTTGTCTAAGTTGAATCGCAATTTGAGCAATTTGAATTCAATTTACGGTAATATGTTGAGCGCTATGGGCGCTAGCAAAGCCTAATCCATTTATCTAACCCAAATTAAAAAGGAGATATAGATAATGGCAGGTGGTAAAGTATCCGCACGTCAGAAGATGATCAACATGATGTACCTCGTGTTGACAGCGCTTTTGGCACTTAACGTATCTAAAGAAATCATCAAGGCGTTTAACTTGATTGAAAACTCTTTGGATAATTCTACAAAAAACATCGTTCAAAAGAACAGTGCAGTTTTGGGTTCATTGGTAAAAACTGCCTCTGAAAATAAAGCTGCTGCTGCTGCAGTTTCTTATTGTAATCAAGTTCAAGGAATCAGCAAAACGTTGATCACTAGATTGAATGGTATTAAAAATGAATTGTTACTTCGATCTGGTGACCAAAAAGACCCTAAAATGGGTCGTAAGCAAGAGCCTGAAGCCATGTTGGTGAAAGGTGGAGTTGCCGAGTTGGCGCAAGGAGATAACATGGAACTACATGGTCACTATTTCATGGTAGATGAGGGTGGTAAAAATGGTGTTGAATTACAAGATGCTATCAACAAAGCCCGTATCGAGATGTTAAATGTAATGAAGAAGGCTTCGGTTGACCCAATTTTGGCTGCATCTCCAGAAACGAAGAAAATGTTGTTGGAGCGCATGAAGGCAATCGAAGAAAAGACTTCTTTGTATGCAAACAATACTACCAATTCTAGTGGAACAGAGCAGACTTGGGTATCCATGTACTTAGAACATTCTCCTTTGGCTGGCGTATTTGCCATGTTGAGTAAGGTAGAGAACGATTCACGTTCAATGGAAGCAGAAGTTATGCAAGCCTTGGCTGAATCAGTGAATGCTGCTGATTACAAATTCGACAAATTGATTCCAGTCGTTTCTTCATCTACTTCTGCCGTATTGACAAACCAAACCTATGAGGCTAACATCTTGTTGGCAGCTTATAACTCAAAAGCACAGATGATTGTGACTGTTAACGGTCGTCCAATTGAAGTGGTTGATGGTGTCGGAAAATACAAAGTAACTAGTGCATCTCCTGGTTCTCAGAAATACAAAGTAGGCATTCAGGTTCCTAAGCCAAATGGTGGTGGATCTGATAATTACGAGACTGAAGCTGAATATAGTGTATTTGCTCCTCAAGCAGCTATTTCTGCCGATGAGTTGAATGTATTGTACGTAGGTTTACCTAACCCAATTTCTGTATCTGTGGGTGGTGTAGATCCTAAAAATGTAACTGTATCAGTTGTAGGTGGAGGTGTGAATCTTCGCGCTGCTAAGCCTGGCCAGTTCAACGCTTTGGTTCCTGTTCGTAATGGTAATGAGTGTTTGATCAAAGTTACTGCAAAGTTGCCTGATGGTCGTACTGTATCTATGGGTGATAAGAAATTCAAAATTCGTAACGTTCCTCGTCCTGTATTTAAAGCGGGTAGCGTTGGATTTAGCGGACCAATCTCTTTGTCTGCATTGAAAGTACAAGCGAATGCGGTTGCTGCTTTGGATAACTTCGTTTATGATGGAGTTAAATACGATGTATTGTCTTATCGTTTTACATGTATCGGACGCCGTACCAATGGACCAAAAATCATGACGGCTAACGGAGCATCATTGTCACCAATTTCTACATTCTTGAAGATGTTAGGCCCCGGTGATTTGATTCAGTTTGACCAAATTAAAGTAATCGGACCAGACAAAACCCCGAAATTCTTGGATAACGTGGGTGGCGCAGTTCAATAATAGAAACAACTATGAAACGCATTTTATTCACACTCGCATTATTTACGGCTGCCGGCTTGCAAGCGCAAGATTGGGGTGGAGGTTGGGGCTCTTCGCCTGAACCTGCAAAAGGAGGTAAAACTCCTGCATCTTCACCAGCCCCTTCAGAAGCAACTGGTGAGCCAAAAAAGGATGTTGAAATTGTGATTCCAACGATTGGAACTCACTATGACGATCCAACGGTTCCTCATTATGAGCCTGAATATGTGAACCAAGATACCAATATTCGCAATTTGCAGGGCATAGTTATGCCTCGTCCCTATTTGCGGAATGCGGATGTTAAATTCCGTAGGCGTGTATGGCGTGTGATTGATTTGCGTCAAAAGATGAATCGTTCTTGGACATGGCCTAAGAATCCTATTTCTCAAGTTTTTTGGGAATTTGGAACCAAAGGTTTGTTGCGCGCTTATGCTACGGATTCTTTTAACCGTATCATGACACCTGAAGATATCATTCGTTCAACTTCTGAGATTATTACAACTTCAAAGCAACGTCCCGGATCTGATGATCCTACGGATCTGGTTGATACTTCATTCCCTGAATATTTTAGCTGGGATTTGATCCAGAAGTTTGAAATCATGGAAGATTGGGTATTTGATTACAAACATGGTGAGTTGAAGCCGATCATCATTGGAATAGCACCAATTCAGCCTAAAATGATTATGGGTCAGTCGTATGATGTTAAACCTTTCTGGTTGAAAATGGATGATTGTCGTCCTACATTGGCCAAAGCTGAAGTATTTAACAGATACAATGATGCTATGCGTTTGAATTGGGACCAGCATATTAATCATCACCGTTTGTTCGATAGTTATATCGTTAAGACATCTGAATGGGATGATAGATACATTAATCAGAAAGCTGAGTTTAAGCAAGATGGATTAGCCTCATTGCTTCGTGCAGAAGAAATAAAGAACGATTTGTTCATTTTCGAGCATGATTTGTGGGAGTATTAATCTTACATAATTGATATTTTAAAAATCCCGAAGGCAACTTCGGGATTTTTTTTGTCCCATCCTAAATGGCAATCATTTGAATTTATTCCTAGGATTCCTTTGATTTTCCTAGAATATTGCCTATTTTTGCCCTTCGTTTTAGTAACGATGTTCGATAAAGCGGAAGATCTAATCATTGAGTTTGTCAAATTAAAAGATGGCAAGCACTCGTTTAACTTCCGAGTTGACGAAACGTTCTTTGAAGAATTGGGGAGTGCTGAGGTACATAAAGCCGATGTGGAAGTGGAAGTCTTAGTTGATAAAAACGTTAACTGGATGCATTGTCACATCGACATACATGGTAGCATGACAGTTGATTGTCATCGTTGTTTGGTGGATATTCCTTTGGGGATTGAAACGAAATATTTGTTAATCGTTAAATTGGATAGTCATGAAACTGTGGATGTGGATCACGAAGATGAGGGAGTAGAGTTAATCTACTTACGTCCGCATGATTTTGAATTGAGTATCGCTCGCCCCGTTTATGAAACAAGTTTATTGGCTTTGCCTATGATTAGGAATTGCGATGACTTGGAGATTAAACCCTGTGATCAGGCAATGATTCAAAAACTAAATACGCTCAGCGGAGAAGCAACAGATGAAGTTGTGGATGCTCGCTGGGACAAATTGAAACAACTAAAAAACAAATAACCAAGGAAATGGCACATCCTAAACGAAAAATATCCAAAACCCGTCGCGACAAACGTCGTACTCATGACAAAATTGAAGTCCGTCCAATGATTGCTGATCCAGTTACTGGTGATGTGTCGTTGTACCATCGTGTAAATCTCGAAACAGGAATGTACCGCGGCCAGAAGGTAATGAAGGGTCGCAACGATAGCTAAAATGAGAATCGGTATTGACGCCATGGGTGGGGATTACGCCCCATTAGAAGCCGTCAAAGGTGCCTCATTGGCCGCGAAGGCGTTGAACAGCTTAGAACTAGTACTATTTGGTTCTAGTGACGCAGTTTTGCGTGTATGCGAAAGTGAAGGGATTGATCCGAAATTATTTACTATTGTGGATTCTCCGGATGTCATTGAGATGGCAGAACACCCGGTAAGAGCCCTGGTTTCAAAACCCAATTCTAGTATCGCGCAAGGATTCTTACATCTGGCGCAAGGAAAAATTGATGCTTTTCTTAGTGCCGGTAATACTGGTGCTATGTTGGTTGGTTCGATTCAATATCTTAAGTTGGTAGATGGATGTGATAGGCCCTGCTTAACTGCTGCTATTCCCCGTGACAATATGAATCCTGGTCTGTTATTGGATGTGGGAGCTAATGCCGATTGCAAGCCTGAACATTTGGAGAAATTTGCACTGCTTGGGAATTTGCTTTATTCAATGATGTACAAAGTGGAGTCACCCAAAGTGGGTCTATTAAATATTGGTGAAGAAAGTGAAAAGGGCAACTTACTTACAAAAGCTACCCATCAATTATTATCTCAGACCCAAGGAATTAATTTTGTTGG
This sequence comes from Flavobacteriales bacterium, assembly GCA_947472115.1. GTDB lineage: Bacteria > Bacteroidota > Bacteroidia > NS11-12g > UBA955 > UBA955. The sequence continues at coordinate 4,848 of CANIZU010000088.1, forward strand.
CAATGTAGAAGGTCGTGATATCTTCAGTGACATTGCTGATGTTGTGGTTTGTGATGGATTTAGTGGTAATGTGATCATTAAAGTTTGCGAGGGTATGTATTACCGCTTGGTAAAACGTGGCGTTCAAGATGATTATTTAGATCAGTTTAATTTTAAGCACTACGGTGGAAGTTTGGTATTGGGTGTCAATGCGCCAGTAATTGTTGGCCATGGCATCACCAAATCTGAAACTTTTTTCAAAATGATAGAGTTAGCACAGGATGCTGTAGAAACTCAATTGACAAGTAAAATTCAAAAGGCGATGAGCCGATTTAATGCTCAGCAATCAGAAACAACAAGTTAATTCATGAAAATTACAGCTGCCATTACTGCCGTGGGTGGATATGTTCCCCCAAAAATACTTACCAATGCGGACTTAGAGAAAATGGTTGATACGAACGATGAATGGATTCGTTCACGTACGGGTATTTCTGAGCGTCATATTTTGGATGAACCGGGAAAAGCGACGTCTGATTTGGCTGTGGGTGCTATTTTACCCATGTTGGCGAAGAAAGGTATCGATCCATCAGAAATTGATATGGTTATTTGTGGTACGGTGACGGGTGATTATATTTTTCCGGCTACTGCCAATGTGATCGCGGATAAAATTGGCGCGGTTAATGCTTGGGGCTATGATGTCAATGCGGCCTGCAGTGGTTTCTTATTTGCCTTAGTAACTGGATCTAAATTTATCGAAACGGGTACTCACAAAAAAGTTTTGGTTGTTGGTGCTGATAAAATGAGTGCCATTACCGACTATACAGATCGCAATACCTGTGTGTTGTTTGGCGATGGAGCGGGTTGTGTTTTGTTAGAACCTTCCACAGATGGAATGGGGATACAGGATTCAATTACGCGGGTGGATGGAAGTGGACGTGATTATTTGATTCAAAAAGCAGGTGGTTCGATGTTGCCTCCGAGTCATGAAACAATTGATCAACGCTTGCATTACGCTTACCAAGAGGGTAAAACGGTATTTAAGTTTGCTGTTACTCGTATGGCTGATGTGAGTTATGAAATCATGCAGAGAAATAATCTTTCTGCTGACGATATTGCGTGGCTGGTGCCTCACCAAGCCAATTTGCGTATTATTGATGCAACGGCAGATCGCATGGGATTAGATAAAAACAAGGTGATGATCAACATCCAGAAGTATGGCAATACCACTTCAGGAACTTTGCCTTTGTGCTTATGGGAATGGGAAAAGCAATTGAAAAAAGGGGATAATCTAATCCTTAGTAGTTTTGGTGGTGGCTTTACTTGGGGTAGTATTTACCTCAAATGGGCTTACGATTCCAATTAATTCACTTTTTGTAATACACTGCGATAAATAAAGTCGCCCTGGAGGTCAATTCCCCCACAAAATTCTTCTGAGACTAATTGTAAATTTGGGTGTGTATCCAATATTTGCTTGATGTTATCTTCATTTTCTGCGGCAAACACAGAACAGGTTAGATAAACGAGATATCCACCGATTGCCAGGCTTGGCACTACGTTTTGGATGATGCTCAACTGTTTTTCCGCAAACGTTTCAATGGTCTGTGAGTCGAAAAAGTGAATGTTTTCTGGGTTTCTACGCCAGGTGCCGCTACCGGTGCAAGGGACATCGGCGAGGATTACATTGTATGTTTGATTTGGGTTTTTACTGTTGCTATTATCTAGATATCCGTTTAATGATGCTGTAAATACAGTGGGCTTTTTAAGTCCAAGCAATTGAAATCGGTCTTTGAGATTGTCTAAGATATTGGATCTCACATCAGAGCAGGTGAGGTTGGTTGTTGGGAATTGCTGTAATAGAGATATGGATTTTCCACCCGCACCAGAACAACAATCCCAAACGGCGCTGTTGGCATGGCAAAAAGCAGCCATCGGTTGGTTTGACCAATTCATGGCAGTTTGCGAGGAGATGTCTTGAATGTATGCATTTCCATTTTCTACCCAAGGATTCAGATTGACTTGTGCCGATACGGCTAGGGCATTACCATGGGTTTGTTCGATAGTGATTCCTGCTTTGATTAATTGACCTTGGAGCCCTTTGAGCGTAATGTTGCCATTGGATAACCAAACCAGTGGCTCTTTGATAAACCAAGGCGTGAGAATGTCTGTGGTGATGTTTTGGCTCAAATATTGGGCTACAGATTGGTATGGGTTATAAGTGTTGGATTCTTGGTTGACAGTTTGGTTTAAGTTATCTGTAGCTGTTGGGGTAATGTTTTGAGATTGTTGATTTGATGGTGTGTTATTTGATGTTGGGATATTCAAATTTTGTTCGCCTACAGCTGTCGTGAAATGCATTTGCAACCAATCTAGAATGATTTCTGGGGATTGGCGCGAAACGCCGAAGGCGTTTCGCCAGAAGTAATAACAGGCACTCCTGTAACGCTTACGATCTTTGCTGCCCCAATTTTT